>NZ_JBAKHO010000035.1:0-61438 GCF_036902735.1 Micromonospora lacuserhaii
GCCGCGCCGACCGCCGCGCAGGCCGCGCAGGCCGCCGCGCCGACCGCCGTCCAGGCCGCACCGACCGGGTCCGCCGGACCGGATGCGGCCGCCACGCCGGCCACCGGACCCGCCGTCGACGCGGTGGCGTTCCAGCCGGCCAACGAGGTCGAGGAGGACCTGCTGGACGCCGCGGGCAGCGGCAGCACGGACACCTTCCTCTCCACCCTGCTGCTGGCCCGGGTGCTGCTTCCGGTCTCGCCCGACTCGGCACCGGGCAGCCGCCCCGGTGAGCCCGGTTTCGTGTGGCGTACGGAGGAACTGGACGGTGAGCCGTACGTGGTGGTGCACACCTCGCCCGAGCGGCTGGCCGACCACGCCGGGGAGCCGGTGGAGACCGTCGAGGTCCGGTTCGTGCAGCTGATCCGGCGCTGGCCGGAGGAGGACTGGTCGTTCGCCGTCAACCCGGGCACCCCGGTCGGCGCGAAGCTGCCCGGTGAGCAGATCGTCAACCTGGCCAGCTGGGCCGCCGAGGTGGGGCTCGGCGACGACCCGGAGGTCGAGCCGGCGGCGCCCGCCGAGGAGCCCGCCGAACGCAGCCGGTACGCCCCGACGGCGACCGACCCGTCCCGTCCGGTGGTCATGCAGAAGGCGGTCGCGCCGAGCCAGCTCGCCTACTACCTGGAGCGCGGCTACGACCGGGTCTCCGGTTTCGTGCACCGGGCCGGCGAACTGGCCCACCTGACCACCCCGGCCCAGCTTCACGGCGCGCTCGGCCTCGGCTACCCGGATTCGCCCTTCGCCCGGGACGCGGAGCAGATCTACCTGCTCCGCTGGCCGGCGTACCGGCCCAGCCTCTACCGGATCCCGTACGGCGGTCAGAACGAGGCGGCCATGCGGGCGATGGAGGGCTGGGTCATCGAGCGCGCACCCTTCCGGGGCAACGGTTTCGCCCCGGGGGAGAGCAGCGACGTGGTGGCCGAGTTCAAGGTGGACAGCGCCCGGCTGCCGCACGGCGCGCAGCTCTGGCGGGTCGGCGCGGACGGCACCGAACGGGTCATCGCCATCTTCGACGCCGACGCGCTGCTCTGGCGACAGGTGGGTGAGTCCTGATGCGGGACGGTTACGTGGCCCGCTGGCGCGGCCGGGAGTACCAGGCCAGCCCGGACGTCGACGACGTGCGGATCTACCAGCCCGAGCCGGGTGACGGCTTCGAGGAGGTACGCCCCGGCCGGCACGTCCGGGTGGTGCCGGTCGGTGAGGTGGAGGAGCTGGCGTACGTCCGGACCACCTGCACGTGGCAGGGGCAGCCGTTCATCGTCCTCGGCGAGCACGAGGGGTGGCTGCGGGTCGAGTACACCGGCGGACGCTGGCCGGTGGCCCGTTCGATGGGCCTTGAGGTCTTCGACTTCGGCGTCTACCAGGGCTGGGCGCCCGCCGCCGAGGTCGTGGACCTGCGCGAGCAGCGGGTCTGACGGCTCAGGACTTCGTCCAGCGCAGGATCTCGCCGAGCACCAGGTCCCGGGCCTCCAGGTGCGGGAAGTGCCCCACCCCGTCCAGCAGCCGCCACTCGTACGGGGCGAGGACGTACCGGCCGGAGCCCTGGGCGGTACGGGGCAGCGCGGCGACGTCGTCCGCGCCGTGCAGTTGCAGGGTCGGGGTGACCAGGGGCTTCTGCATCAGGCGGACGAACCGGTAACCGTGCAGCCGCACCGCCGACCGGAACGCCCACCGGTAGCCCTCCAGGGCGCAGAAGGCGGCCTGCGGGATGCACATCGCCTCGCGGCAGCGCTCCGCGTACGCGGCGAACTCCGGCCCCTGCACCCAGGCCGTCCCGCCCCAGCTGCGCAGCATCTCCGCCACGGCGGCGGCGTCGTTGCGGGTGAGCAGGTGCTCGTAGCGGGGCAGCTGGAACCGCAGCGCCGGCATGGCGGCGGCGAACTGCCCGCGGGGGTCGGCGAAGATGGCCGCGCGCAGCCGTAGCGGGTGTGGCGCGCCGAGCACCACCAGCCGCCGGACCATGGTGGGGTGGAAGGAGGCGGCGGTCCAGCCGATCATGCCGCCGGCGCCCGCGCCGACCACGGTGGCGGACCGTTCGCCGAGGGCCCGGATCAGGCCGGCCACGTCGGCGGCGAGGGTGTAGCCGTCGTACCCCCGGGGTGGCTTGTCGCTGGCGCCGTAGCCGCGCAGGTCGACGGCGACCGCCCGGAAGCCGGCGTCGGCGACGGCGGGGAGCATCTCGTGCCACGCCCACCAGTGCTCGGGGAAGCCGTGCAGGAAGAGCACCATCGGTCCGGTTCCCGCCTCGACCACGTGGAAGCGGCTGCCGTTCGCGCCGACGAAACGGTGCGTCCACGGCCCCTCGGTCAGGACGCAGGACTCGTCGACGGGTCCGCCACGCTGCTCGGTCATGGGGCACAGCCTAGGACCCGAGGTCACCGGCACGGCCCGCCCCGCCCGTAGCGGGCGAACGACACGGTACGAGCCGGAGACGTTACCGACCGTCAACCGGTGACGATCCGCATCGGGACACCGGGCCCGCAGTCGACCGACGGGGTGCGCGGCGCGACCCGCAGGGTGATGAAGGCGCCCTGCTTCAGCTCGCCGGCGTCGGGGCCGTAGAGGGCGTACTCCCGCTCGTTCTCGTCCACCAGCGTGTAGCAGGGGCCGGTGCCGCCCCGGGTGATCCGGCCGGCGATCAGGTCGGTCGGCCGGTTGTCGGTCGGCTCCTTGGGCGGCCCGGCCGGTCGCGGCAGCGTGGGCAGGGCGGTGGCGGAGAGCGGCGTGGGCCGGCCCGCCGGCGCGACCGGGGTGCCGGACGCCGCCTCGGCCGGCAGGGTGGGCGGCGGCGACGCGGGCGTGGCCGAGGCGGGTGGGGTGGGCGGGGTCCGGTCGTCGGACACGGGGCCTCCGTTCCCGGCGCAGCCGGCGAGGGGGACGAGCAGCGCCAGCGCGATCAGGGCGAGCGGTCCGGCGGTACGAGGAGTCACCCCGGTCGGACGTACCCGGGGCCGCCGGGGTTCCCCGGAAAGGGCGATGCCCGGGCGGTGACCCGCCCGGGCATCGTGTGGTGCTGGTGGTACCTCGATCAGGAGATGCGGATCTTCATCGAGGTGCCGTTCTGCTGGAGAACCCGGATCTGGACCCCGTTGTTCGGGACCTTGACACCGTGGTTCGGCAGCTCCGCGTACCAGTACTGCTTGCTGTCGTCGAACAGCGGGGCAGCGGCCTGGCCACGGATGTACTGCGGCTGGCTGTTCACGTGGAGGGTGAACGAGTCGGCCTTGTTCAGGCTGAACGGCGCGTCGTAGATCTGCACCCGGGCCCGCCAGGCGTTGCCGGTCAGGTTGTACAGCGGCTTCGGGCGGGAGTCGATGTTCAGGTTCCGACCCTCACCCGGGTGACCGCCCGGGTTGTTGACCGCGTCGTACGGCATGGTGTTGTTGTCCGCCCACCGGAGGTTCCAGTAAGTGATCAGCAGACCCTGCTGGTAGGCGTAGTGGTCCACGTAGTCCGGCCGGGTGTTGGCGTAGCCGAAGAAGTACGGACCGGTCTTCAGGTACTGGTCGAACGAGACGTACGACCGGTTGCCCGCGATGTAGTAGTTGTCGAAGAGCCGGGTGTAGGTCTCCTCGACGATGCTGAAGCCGTTGAGGGCCCAGCCGTTGGCACCGGCCTCGGCGCCGTCCGAGAGGACGGTCTGCCCGTCGGCGGTCACGGTGATGGCGTCACCGAAGAAGCCGCCGGAGGAGACGCCGCCGTCGGTGATGTAGTGGTAGCGGAACTGCACGACCTTGCCCGCCGCCACGTCCATCGGCACGGTCAGGTCGACCCAGTCCGGCGTCCCGTCACCGGTGGTGTCGGAGTCACCGTCGAGGGCGTTGCGACCGTTGCCATCGGTCTTCGGCGTGCCGTTGACGCTGAACGGCAGGGCCGCCCAGTTCTGTCCACCGTCGAGCGACGCCTCGAAGTACATGTAGTCGTAGTCGGTCTCGATGTTGTAGCGAGCCTTCATCGACAGCGAGGCGGAGGACTTCCCGGTGAAGTCGAACGTCCGGGTCATCGTGGTGTTCAGGTCGTCGTCGTTGCCGGAGAAGTACTGCTTGGTTCCCTCGGCCGGCTTGCCGTTGTCGAAGCTGTAGCTGCGCTGCGGCAGCACGACCACCGCGGCCTGGGCCTTGGCGGAGTTGTACTCCTCCGGGCCGAGGTCGATCGTCTGGGCGTCCTGCTTGGCCGGGACGACGGTCTCGTAGTCCAGCCAGCCGAGCTGCAGCTTGTTCCAGGCACCGAGGTCGGCGCCACGCTCGCCGATGCCGGCGTCGTTCTTGGCGCTGACCCGGCTCTGGGCCATCAGGGTCCAGTGCTCCTGGCTGTTGTCGCCGCTGGCACCGGTGTTGTAGTCGTCCGGCAGACCCAGGTCGTGACCGTACTCGTGGTAGAAGACGCTCCGGCCGCCGTTCTCGGGCTGCACGGTGTAGTCACCGATCCACACGCCGGTGGTGCCGATCTGGGTGCCGCCGAGCCGCGCCTGCTCCGGACCGGTCTGACCCTGGTCCGTGGCGTACGCGTACCAGCGGTGGCTCCAGATGGCGTCCTCACCCTGGTACGGGTCACCGTCGGCCTGGTCGCCGCCGGAGTGGACGATCTGGAAGTGGTCGATGTAGCCGTCCGACTCGTTGAAGTTGCCGTCGCCGTCGACGTCGTAGCGGTCCCACTGGTCGAAGGACTTGACGTCGGCCGCGATCTCGGCGTCGGACCTGCCGGCCGCCTTCTGGTCGGCGACCCACTGGTTGGCCGCGTCCCGGACCAGCGCCCAGGTGTTCTGGCAGGTGGTCTGGGCGCAGACAGCCGGGTCGTCGCCGTTGGCGTCGTTCGGGTTGTCGTTGGACCGGCCGTACCGGGCCTCGTTGTACTTGACCTTGACCCAGTCCGTGACCTCGCCGTCCACCGTGTACCGGCCGGACGACTGGGCCTCGTAGTACTGCTTGAGCGACTCGTCGCCCTGCCCGGTGCCGAAGTACAGCTTGCGGTAGTGGTCCGCGCTGTAGTCCGGCTGCCAGACGGTGGAGTTGTCGACCGCCCGGTTGGGCGCGTCGATCTGGTTGTGCAGCGGACCGTCGAACCTGGTCGGCCCTGCGGTGGCCGGGTCGATGTCCTTGTCCGGGTAGGACGGGTGCCGCTCGTTGCCGAACTCGGCCAGGATCACGAAGATCCGGTCCGAGCGCTCACGCTCCAGCTCGACGTACTGGTCGGTACGGGCGGCGCCGGCGTTGGTCGCCGTCGCCGTCCGGGTGTTCTCGCCGGCAGCGTTGGTCGCGGTCTTACCGACCTTGACGACCGTGCTTCCGTTGATCCTCTGCGCCTTGGCCTTGCCGGAAAGGACCTCGCTGAGACCTTCCTGGCGCAGCGCCCGCCGCTTCTCCTCGAGCGGGTTGGGCAGATCGTGGTCGACCTGGGCAGGCTCGGTGACCGACGGGGCGGCCGCCGGCAGCTTCGGCGTCGGCGCGGCGCTGGCGGACGTGCCCGCCACCAGCCCCGTTGCCGTCAGCGAAAGCCCGAGCAGACCCACTGCGACTTTGCGCACGTGGTACCTCCGGTGTGAGGGAACCGGCCCTACGGGGGTACGGGCCGGTGAGACGTCCCACTAGTGAGACTCATGGTGAAGATAGACATTGGTGGGACGGGTGGGAAGACTGTCGCGTCGATTTGTTGCAAGAAGTTGTTGGGAATGCTTTTCACCGTCACACCTCGGGATGTCATCGACGCCGGTGACCTGCGCGAATCTGCGACACGCGGAATCGCAGTGACGAGTTTCGATCGGATTGCGGCACCACGCAAACAGGAGGGGCCGGTGGCGTCTCCGCCAACGGCCCCTCTGTTAACTGTCAGGTCAGTTGCTGACCTTCACCACCATGTCGTCGGTGGGGTTGGTGCCCTGCTGAAGGATCTCGATCTTGGTGCCGGTGCCGGCCACCTTCACCGAGTTCCACGGGTTGCTGCTGTTCCAGTACTTGTTCGCCCCGCTGTCGGTGAAGAGCGGGTTCGGGTCGAGCGCCGGAACGGTGACCGCCACGCCGTTCTTGTGGAAGGTCTGCGCCGGCTTGGCGTACAGGCTGAACGTCGCGTCGTACCCGTTGCGGCGGTTGCTGATGGTGCCCTCGCCGCCGACCTTGATCTGGCCCGGCCGGACGTCGACCGGCAGGTTCAGGCCGTAGCCCGGGTGCGCCGACGTGTTGTTGTCGCCGTACGCGTAGTTCACGTACCAGACCAGCAGGCCGGGCTGGTTCGAGAACCGCTCCACGAAGTCCGGCCGGGTGTTGCCCCAGCCGAAGTTGTACCCACCGGTCCGCAGGGTGTCGTCGTAGCCGACGTAGGTCCGGTTCTCCGCGATGTAGAAGCGGGGGTACGTGTCGGTGACCGAGCCACCCATCCGGGTGAAGCCCTTGGCGGTCCACTCGGCGGCGAGGGTCTCCGCGTCGTCGGTCCACGCGACGGTGCCGTTCTTGGTCAGCGAGATGTTGTCCAGGAACGCGCCGGCGAAGTGCACGCCGCCGTCGGTGGCGTAGCGGTAACGGAACAGCACGGTCTGACCGGCGTACGCCGACAGGTCGTAGGTCGAGTCGACCCACGCGCCGTTGCTGGAGCCGTCGATGCCGCTGTCACCGGAGTCGACCAGGTTGTTCTTCAGGTCGGCCCAGGTGGTGCCACCGTTGGTCGACACCTCCGCGTAGAGGTAGTCGTAGTCCTCTTCGATGTCGTACTGCAGCTTGGACGTGATCGACGCGGTGGTCGCGCCGGTCAGGTCCAGGGTGCGGGCCAGCGTGGTGTTCAGGTCGTCCGCGCTGCCGCCCCACCACTCGTACGCCCCGCCGAACGGCGTGTTGTAGCTCGTGGTCTGCGTCTGGCTCGGCAGGTTGACGACGACCGCCTGGGCCTTCGGCCCGTCGCTGTCGCCGGCCGGGCCGAGCGTCACCTGGGTGCTGCCCTTGCCGTAGTCGACCGTCGAGTGGTTCAGCCAGCCGAGGAAGAGCTTCGACCACGGGTCCATGTAACCCGGGGTCGAACCGATGTCGTCGGTGCCGTGGCTCAGCCACGAACCCGAGGACATCAGGCTCCAGAACCCGACGCCGTTGTCGCCACCCGCGGTGTCGTACAGGTCCGGCAGACCGAGGTCGTGGCCGTACTCGTGGGCGAAGACGCCCAGGCCACCGTTCTCCGGCTCCGTGGTGTAGTCACGGATCCACAGCCCGGTGTTACCGATCTGCACACCACCCGCGAGGTTGCCGGACGGGCCGGCCCTGCCCTCGAGGTTGGTGAACGCGGCCCAGCGGTGCGACCAGATGGCGTCCTCGCCCTGGGCGCCGCCGCCGGCCTCTTCGCCCTCACCGGCGTGCACCGCCTGGAAGTGGTCGATGTAGCCGTCGGCCTCGTTGAAGTCGCCGTCACCGTCGAAGTCGTACCGGTCCCAGACGTCGAACTGGGTCAGGTAGGACTTGATCTGCTCCTGCGTCTTGCCGGCCGCAACCTGGGCGTTGTACCAGGACGTGGCGCTGTCCCGGACAAAGTTCCAGTAGCCCTCGGCCTCCGAGATGTTGTCGTTCGGGTTGGCCGGGTCGTCGTTGTGACCGTAACGGGCCTCGTTGTAAGGCACCGTGACCCAGTCGCTGACGTCGCCGTTGACGGTGTACCGGCCACCGGACTGCTTGAGGTAGAAGTCCTTGAACGACTCGCCCTCACCGTAGAACATGTCCATGTAGTGGTCGCGACTGAAGTCGGACCGCCACAGGGTGCTGTTGTTGTCGGTGGCGCTGCCGTCCCAGTTGCGGTCCGGTTCGGGGATCTGGTTGACCACCGGACCGGCAGCTCCACCCGCCCGAGGGTCGGTCTTGTCGCCGAAGTTGACCAGCATCGTGAAGATGGGGTCGGTCTTCGGGGCCTGCTGGTACTCGACGAACAGGTCGTCCTTGACCTGGATGACCTTCGAGCCGTTGCGCGTCTGAAGCTTGGCCTTGCCCTGAAGCAGGTCGGCGATGGCCTGCTTCTTGAGTTCCCGCTGCTGATCCGACTTCGGATCCGGGAGGTTGTCCTTGCCGTGCTTCGCCTTGTCGGCGCCAGTGGTGGGCTCCGCCGCCGGGGCAGCGGAAGCCGGTGCCGTAACGACGCCGGCCGCCAGCAGCGCGGCCGCGGCCGAAGCCAGGCCCGCCGTGACTCGTCTCCTCAAAGGTCCTCCTCCTTTGTGGAACCTGTTACATGACGCGACCGACCGCAGTCGGAAGTGTCATGTGATGCGTCACTCACGATGACAGAGGATTTGACAGTTGTCACGAGTCAAATACGTGAGGTGCCGGCCATCATTAGCGGGCAAAACGGGACCAAAGGGTGCGCCGAAACGTGATCCGTTCACATTACGTTTCGGCCACGATCACTTAGCGTGATGGTGGTTATGGAGTCCCCATAGGGGAGCGCAGTAGCTCGCAAAAATGTCACACGTCTTGGTCGAGAGATGCTCGGGCGCGTAAGAGGGCGGGGCCCGGCTGCGAGCAGTGTGCTCACAGCCGGGCCCCGCCGTGTGTCCCGAGGGACAAATCCGTACGGATCAGTTCGTAGCCGGCGTCACGTGCACCGTGGCGTACGAGTTGTCCTTCGCGGCCTTCAGGATGGTGATCGTGACGCCGTAGCTCACGCCCAGGTCACCCGGGTTGCCGGAACCCAGCACGATCGCGCCGCCGCCCAGGGTCCCCCCGTAGTACGCCGACGCCGGCGTGCCGTCCGGGTTGACCACGCGGGTCGTGTACTTCGCGTTGCCCCGCGACGGGATGACTACCGAGGCGTCGTTGTCCCGGGCGTACGCCCCGCCGTTGCGGATCTCGATGCCCGGGTACCAGCCCTTTGCGTCGCTGAACGACGACACCGGGGCCTGCGCCCCGAAGCTGGTGCAGTACTCGCTGTAGAACTCGTCCGCCGCCTCCAGGCACTCGGTGAACGGGTATGTCGAACCCAGCGAGAAGGCCGCGTTGGCCGACTGCGGGCGGCTGGGCAGGTTGTCCAGCACCGACGGGTCCTTCACGGCCGCCTCGCCCTGCCGGCGGTACGGGTCGAAGTGCGAGTCCACGATCAGCAGGCCGCCCTTGGCGCCGTAGCTCGGCAGCGCGGTCATCTGCGCGGTCACGTGGTTCACGTCGCCCAGCACCGTGTCCCGGTACCAGACCAGCATGCCCGGGGCGTTGTAGGCGATCCGGTCGACCTTCCACGCCTCGTGCGAGTAGATGGTGTCGTAGGCGTACTTCAGGCCCTTGTCGAAGCCGTCGAAGTTGCGCCACTCGGCCAGGTAGTAGTGCGCCTTGGTCTGAGTGCCGACGTCGACGCGCCAGCCCGGCCCGGTGGTGTCGGTGAAGGTGCCGCCGGTCTGGGTCCAGCCGTTGGCGCCGCCCTCGACGTCGTCGCTCCAGGTGGTGGTGCCGCCACCGGTGACGGAGAAGTCGTCGGCGAACCAGCCCCGCTCGACGAAGGCCTCGTCGGTGGCCTGCCGCAGCCGCAGCTGCACCGTCTGCCCCGCGTACGCCGACAGGTCGACGTAGTCGTGGCGCCAGCCGTGGCTGTCACCGGTCAGGCCGTACTTCTTGCCGCCGAAGTCGACCATCCGGCCGTTCGGGTCGGCGTAGCCGTCGGGGGTGGTGACCACCTTGCCGGTGGCGTCGTAGACCTTCTGCTCCGACCAGGTGGCTCCACCGTCGGTGGAGACCTCGACGAAGCCGTAGTCCCAGTCCGCCTCGATGACGTAGTTGTTCCACATCCAGAACTTCGCGTCGGCCGCCGCCGGCACGCTCACCTGGCGGGTGAGCTTGATGTCCGCCCAGTCCTGGTCGGCGCCGGTGTACCACATGTTGGCGCCGCTGTGCGGCTGCGCCAGGGTGATCACCTTGTTCGGCAGGTTGATCTTGATGCCGTCCTTGGTGCCGACCGGCGTCCGGGAGGTCTGGCCGAGCTGCACGTCCTTCGCGTCCGAGCCGGGCGTGAAGTTCAGCGGGTCGGCCCAGCCGAGCACCCACTTGTCCCAGAGACCCATGTGGCTCGGCAGCGCCTGGAAGATCTCGCCGTTGTGCGAGCCCGAGGCCATCAGGTCCCAGAAGTCGACGTCCGAGTCGGCGTTGCCCGAGGTGTCGTAGAGGTCGGGCAGGCCGAGGTCGTGACCGAACTCGTGGGCGAAGACGCCGACCCCGGCGTCCTCCGGCTGCACGATGTAGTTCGACAGCTTGATGTTCGTGCCCGGGATGGTGTACCCGCCCGCCACCGACGAGGAGTGCGCCCAGACGGCGTACACGCCCTGGTCACCGCCGCCGCGGGACTTGCCCTGGCCGGCGTGCACCAGCACCAGGTGGTCGATCACGCCGTCCGGCTCGAAGACGTTGCCGTCACCGTCCCGGTCGCCCTGGTCCTCGATGTCGTAGTCGGCCCACGGGAAGCTCGGGTCCTGCGCCGCCAGCGCGTCGACCGCGTCGGTGGCGAGCCGGCCGGCGCCCTGGGGGTTGTCCGGGTGGCCGTTCATCGCCTGCTGCCGACCGGCGACCCAGTTACCGTTCTCGTCCTGGAAGCAGCGGGAGGCCGCGTACCAACCCTCCGAGTGCGGCACGGTGATCCACGGGCTGGCCTGCCCGTCCACCGTGTACGCGCCCTTGGACATCTCCAGGTACATGTTGTGCATGGTGCGCCCGGCGATGTCGATGCCCGGCTTGCCGTCCGGCCCGGTCAGGTCCTTGCGGACCCGCTCGGTGATGCCCTCCTTGGTGTAGAGCATCTTGTCGAAGTGCTCGGACGAGAAGTCCGGCACCCACATCGAGTTGTTGTCCTCGCGCGCCAGGGTGCCCGGGTCCGGGATGCCGTTGTGCTTCGGCCCGTTCTGCACGGTGCCGAGGACGCAGCTCCGGTCCTCGAAGACCGTCTTGGGGACCATCACGTCGGTGAAGTCGTCGTTCGCCTGGTCGTTGAACTCGACCAGCAGGGTGAGCAGCTTGGCGGTCTGGGTGCCCTTGGCCTGCTTGATCTGACGCGGGTTCTGCCCGGTCTTGATCGCCTTGGCCTCGAGCTTGGCCAGCTGCCCCGCGGTCACCGGGTTGCCCCCGGCGAACTTGCGGTCGTACGTCCGTGCCTCGTCCGCCGCCGAGGTGTAGATCCCGTCGGCGCCCTTGACCTCCTTGCCGCCGGTGTCCGGCTGGACCTCGGGCTCGGCGTAGTTGATGTAGAACTCGCCCGCCCCGATCGTGGCCCCGGCCGGGCCGGCGGACTGGGCGGCCGCGCTGCCGGTCACGGTCAGTGACGTGGCGGCGAGGGCGATGGCGGGCAGCGCGACGAGTAGGCGTCGGCGCGACCCGGATTGCGGAAATGTGTTCATGCCGCTCCGTTTCTCGGGCATGGGGGAGGAGGAGCCGGGCGGCGCACATCATCGATGTGATGTCCATCGAACCGTCCCGACCTGCGTGAAACTAAATGAGAAAGGAGATGAACAACAGGGTTCGGCGTGCCCTGTGTCCGTTCAGCTTCTCCGATCTCCCCGATCGACCGATGTGACGCGGGCCGCGCGATCCGAGGCGTACCCGTCAGAAAACGACGGTGGGTGACGGTCCGCCCGGACCGTCACCCACCTCGGGGGTACGCCTGCCGTCAGTCCTCGTCGGACTTGCCGCCACCCATCCCGGAGGAGATCAGCTCCATCACCGAGGAGTCCTGGAGCGTGGTCACGTCGCCCAGCGAGCGGTTCTCCGCCACGTCCCGCAGCAGCCGGCGCATGATCTTGCCGGAGCGGGTCTTTGGCAGCTCCGGCACCAGCATGATCTGCCGGGGCTTGGCGATCGGGCCGAGCGTCTTCGCGACGTGGTTGCGCAGCTCGGCGATGAGCTTCTCGCCGGCCTCGCCCGAGACGTCGGCGGTGCCACGCGGGATGGCGAACGCGACGATCGCCTGACCGGTCGTCGGGTCGGTCGCGCCCACGACCGCCGCCTCGGCCACCGACGGGTGGCTGACCAGCGCGGACTCCACCTCCGTGGTGGAGATGTTGTGCCCGGACACCAGCATCACGTCGTCCACCCGACCGAGCAGCCAGATGTGCCCGTCGTCGTCCTTCTTCGCGCCGTCGCCGGCGAAGTACATGCCCTCGAACCGCGACCAGTACGTCTCGATGAACCGGTTGTCGTCGCCCCAGATGGTGCGCAGCATCGACGGCCACGGCTCGCGCAGCACCAGGTAGCCACCGCCGCCGTTCGGCACCGACTGCCCCTGGTCGTCCACCACGTCCGCGCTGATGCCCGGCAGCGGGGTCATCGCCGAGCCGGGCTTGGCCTCGGTGACGCCGGGCAGCGGCGAGATCATGATCGCGCCGGTCTCGGTCTGCCACCAGGTGTCCACGATCGGCAGCTCACCCCGGCCGACGTGCTGCCTGTACCACATCCACGCCTCCGGGTTGATCGGCTCGCCCACGCTGCCCAGCAGGCGCAGCGAGCTCAGGTCGTACCCGGCGGGGATGTCGTCGCCCCACTTCATCATGGTCCGGATCAGCGTCGGCGCGGTGTAGAGGATGCTGACCTGGTACTTGTCGACGAGCTCCCAGAACCGGCCCTTGTGCGGGGTGTCCGGGGTGCCCTCGTACATCACCTGGGTGGCGCCGTTGGCGAGCGGGCCGTACACGATGTAGGAGTGCCCGGTGACCCAGCCGATGTCGGCGGTGCACCAGTAGACGTCCTGCTCCGGCTTCAGGTCGAACACCGCGTGCGCCGTCCAGGCCACCTGGGTGAGGTAGCCACCGGTGGTGTGCAGGATGCCCTTGGGCCGGGCGGTGGTGCCGCTGGTGTAGAGGATGAAGAGCGGGTGCTCGGCGTCGAAGGGCTGCGCGGTGTGCTCGACCGGCGCGGTCTCCACCGTCTCGTGCCACCAGTGGTCCTTCGCCGACCAGGCGACGTCCTCGCCGGTGCGGCGGACCACCAGCACGTGCTCGATCGTCGGACAGTTGGCCACCGCCTCGTCCACCGTCGGCTTCAACGCCGACGGCTTGCCCCGCCGGTAGCCACCGTCGGCGGTGATCACCACCTTGGCGGAGGCGTCCTGGATCCGGTTGGTCAGCGCGTCGGCGGAGAACCCGCCGAAGACCACGCTGTGGGTGGCCCCCACCCGGGCGCAGGCCAGCATCGCGACCGCCGCCTCCGGGATCATCGGCATATAGATCGCCACCCGGTCGCCGGCGGTGACCCCCAGGTCGGTCAGCGCGTTCGCCGCCTGGCAGGTCAGCCGGTGCAGGTCGGCGTAGGTGAGGGTGCGGGTGTCGCCCGGCTCGCCCTCCCAGTGGATCGCCACCTTGTCGCCCCGGCCGGCCTCCACGTGCCGGTCCAGGCAGTTGTACGCCACGTTGAGCTGGCCACCGACGAACCACTTCGCGAACGGCGGGTTCGACCAGTCGAGCACCTCGTCCCACTGCTTCGCCCAGGCCAGTCGCCCCGCCTGCTTCTCCCAGAAGGCGAGCCGGTCCGCGGCGGCCTCCGCGTACGCGTCGGCGGTGACGTTGGCCTCCGCGGCGAGTGCGGCCGGCGGCGGGAACTGGCGCGTCTCGTTCAGCAGGTTGGCCAATGCCTCGCTCATGCGGTTACTCCTTCTCCGGGGTGACCTGCGTCTCCTACCCGGCTGAGGTTAGTCGGGGGGCTCGACGCCCGCGACAGCTCGGTGCCCGGTCACGCGCTCAGCGGACGCCCCGGCGCGCTCGACGGCCGGGTGGTCCGGGTCGCCTTGCGGGCGGGTGGCACCCGACCCGACCGGCCGGGTCGCTAGCGTGGCGGGGTGACCACCGACCCACTCGCCCCGCTGCTGGCGCTCGCCGACATCGCCCCCGCCGTCGAGCGAGCCCGCGAGCACGTCGACCAGGCGATGCGGCACCGCGCGCTGCGCCGGCACGGCGGCCAGGTCGCGGCCGAGGCCAGCCTCCGGTCCGCGGTCGCCAGCGCCGCCCTCGAGGGGTACGACCACGAGCGCGAGGCGGTCCGTGCCGGCACCGTGACCGAGCCGGTGCTCCAGGGCGCGCTCCGGGTCGCCGGCGCGCTACCCGGCCTCACCGAGCTGTGGCCGAAGGCCCCCCGGCAGGCGCTGGCGAAGCTGCACGTCCTCGCCGCCCGGGACGTGGTGGCCGAGTCCGAGCTGGGCCGCCCCGTCCCCGACCCGGTGGTCGGCGCGCGGCTGGACGGGCTGGCCGGGCTGGTCGCCGGCGGAACGAAGGTCTCTCCGCTGGTCCTGGCCGCTGTCGTGCACGGCGAACTGCTGAACCTGCGGCCGTTCGCCGGGCCGTCCGGCGTGGTGGCCCGGGCCGCCGCCCGGCTGGTGCTGATGTCCCGTGGCCTCGACCCGCGCGGCCTGGTCGCCGTCGACGTCGGCCACCGCGAGCGGGAGCCGGAGTACGTCGGCGCGGCCGGCGCCTTCGCCACCGGCACCCCGGACGGGCTGCGCTCCTGGCTGCGGCACTACATGGCGGCCGTCGAGGTGGGCGCTGACCAGCTCACCGTCATCGGCGACGAGATCCTCGCCGCCGCCTGATCGGTCTCCGTGAGGTCAGGCGACGGGGGCCACCCGGCCGCGGCGGTGCCGGCCGTACCAGGCGATGCCGATGGCGACCCCGACCCCGACGCCGAGCGCCGCCGCGGCGACCGGGACGGCGGGCCGCTCCCGCAGCCGCCGGCCCAGCGGGATCGGGTGCCGGAACTCCAGCACCGGCCAGGCGTTCTCCACCGCGAGCTTGCGCAGCGCCCGGTCGGGGTTGACCACGCTGGGATGCCCGACGCACTCCAGCAGCGGCCGGTCGCTGTACGAGTCGGAGTAGGCGTACGAGTCCGCCAGGTCGTAGCCACGGGCGGTGGCCAGCTCGCTGACCGCCTCGACCTTGCTCGGGCCGGCCGCGTAGAACTCCACCTCACCGCTGTAGCGCCCGTCCTCGACCGCCATCCGGGTGGCGATCACGTCGGTGACGCCCAGCAGCTCGCCGATCGGGCGGACCATCTCGTCGCCGGACGCGGAGACCAGCACGACGTCCCGGCCGGCGGCCTGGTGCTCCTCGATCAGGACGGCCGCCTCGGCGTACACGTAGGGGTTGATCAGCTCGTGCAGCGTCTCCGCGACGATCTGGCGGACCTGTTCCACCTGCCAGCCCTTGCAGAGCGTGGCGAGGTAGTCCCTGGTCCTGGCCATGGTCTGCTCGTCGGTGCCGCCCAGCCGGAACATCAGCTGCGCGTACGCCGACTTGACCACGTCCCGCCGGGTGATCAGCCCATCCCGGTAGAACGGCCGACCGAACGCCAGGGCGCTCGACTTGGCGATGACGGTCTTGTCCAGATCGAAGAAAGCGGCACTTCGGCCCACGGCGCGAAAGTCTAGCCCGATGGTCTATCGTCGGCGGGTGCCCGGGGTCAGCAACCCTCTCGACCTGCGGGCCCCCTCCCCAGCACCACTGCGCAACGTGACGGCTGTCACACTCTGCGACCATAATTTCGCCGTGAGTGGGGCTAACACCACTCGACGTGAACACTCTGCTCGGGCATGCTTGTCCTCACCACGAGTATTCGCGACACGGATATGTGGCAGACCCTCGGCGGTTGCACCCCCCGCGGCCGCTGAGTGGGTTCGGCTCAACCCCCCCGGAGCCGAACCTCCCGACGACCCCCGTCTCCCCCCGACGGGGGTCGTCCCTATTCCAGGCAAGCGCTCCGGAGCAGGTCACAGGGTGTCTCCCTCGTCGTCCAGGACGCTTTCTGGCGGCGTTTCATCGGCCGGAGGCAGCAGAAAGGCAGCAGAGCCCTCGAAGTCGGCCAGGACGCGGGCCGCGTAGTCGTCCGGGGTGTACGTGTACCGGTTGAGCGTCGTGGACGCCTGCTCGTGGCCCATGACCCGCTGCACCAGGTTGATCGGGACGCCGTCGGTGACCAGCCAGGTGGCGTAGGCGTGCCGCAGATCGTGGAACCGCATCCCGCCGACGGCCTTCGCCGCCACGCAGGCGATGGCCTCGCGCTCGGTGGTGAACTCCGCCGACCATTCCATGCCCTCCCGGTCCGGCCAGACCGCGCGGTACCGGTGCGGGCCGGTGGTGACGACCTGGCCGAGCAGCCCGGCGCGAACGAGTGAGGGCAGCCAGACCCGCCGGCGGAAGTTGGACCGGCGCAGCGGGCGCCCCACCCGGTCGCGGAAGACCAGCGTGCGCGGATCCGGGTCGTCGGCAGCGGCGTGCAGTCCGCGGAGCTCGGTCAGGAGGAAGCCGGGCAGCGGCACGGTTCGGACCCCAGCGCGACTCTTGGGGTACGGGCGGAGCACGATCCCGCCATGGGTTTCCTCGGCCACCTGGACCACGCGCAGCGATGCCCGGTCGAGGTTGACCGAGGCCCACGTCAGCCCGGCGCACTCACCCCAGCGAAGCCCGGCACCGGCGGCGGCGGAGACGATCCCCCGGTGGCGAGGTGGAACGGCGGGCAGGAGCCGGCCCAAGAAGTCGTCCCGGGTGATCGTGACCGGCTTGACGTCGCGGGACCGATCACGCGGCAGCCTCACCCCTTCGGCGGGGTTGGTGGCGATGAGCCGCGCCTGCACCGCCGTCTTGAGGATCATCGACAGCAGTTGGTAGCACTTGGCCGCGGTAGCGGGGGCGAGATCCCGACCGAGGCCCGTCACCCACTCCTGCACCGACATGAAGTCGACTTTCCCGAGCGGCCAGATGTCCCGCCGGGCCATGCGACCCCACGACCCGTTCCACCAGCGCCCCGTACGTCCACGGCAACAATGTAGTCGAACGTACGTTCGATCCGGCCGACTGCCGGCGATGTCGTACTCCGCTTGATGCGTTACACGGTGACTTCAGTTGATGGGTTACACGGGCCTTGAGCATGCCGGATACGGACCGTGACGCCGACTGTCCACGACGGCTGGTGTGCCAGGCATCCGCTTCTGCCGATGAGCGGGCGACCGCACCGCGCGGGGGCCTTCAGAGCTCGATGTGGCCCTCGAGGTAGAACGCGCACGAGCCGTGCAGCTGCACCCGGTCGCCGACGAGCCGGCAGGCCAGCTCACCGCCGCGCCGCGACGCCTGATACGCGAAGAAGGTGTCCTTGCCCGTCCGTGCCGCCCAGAACGGCACCAGCGCACAGTGCGCTCCGCCGGTCACCGGATCCTCGGGGATGCCCTTGGCCGGTGCGAAGTACCGGCTGACGAAGTCGTGCGTGCCGTCACCGGCGGCGGTCACCACGACCCCGGTCCGGTCCAGCCGGGCGATCGCGGCGAGGTCGGGTTCGAGCAACCGGACGTCGTCGGCCCCGGGCAGCAGGGCGAGGTAGTTGTTCCCGTCGATCGCTGTCTCCACCGGTGTGACGCCGAGCGCGGCCGACAACGCCGGCGGCAGCGGCACGGCGCGCACCGTGCGAGCCGGCAGGTCCATCCGATATCCGGCGCCCTCGCAATCGACCGTCAGCGGCCCGCTGGCGGTGTCGAACGTGACGCTGTCGCGGCCGGGCTCCAGACGCTCGACGACAACGGCGCCCGCCGCCAGGGTCGCGTGCCCGCACAGCGGCACCTCCACCGTCGGCGTGAACCAGCGCAGCCGGTACCGGCCCTCGGACAGCACGACGAACGCCGTCTCGGCGAGGTTGTTCTCCGCGGCCACGGCCTGCAGCAGAGCGTCATCGAGAAACCGGTCCAGCACCACCACGGCGGCCGGGTTGCCGGCGAAGCGGCGAGTGGTGAAGGCGTCGAGCTGGAAGATCGGGACCCGCATGGCCCACAGCGTAGGGAGCGCGACATCCGCAGGACGACACCGGTCGCCGTCCGCTCACTGCGCAGACTCTTCCTGTCGGCGGTCTCGTCGGGCACCGTGTCTGTGCCGGCGATCTCGGGTCGTCGGCGCACCTGCTCTCCACCGGGCCACCGTGCAACGGCAGTCGGGCGGTCAGCCGGCGTAGCGGGGCTCGCTGAGCCGGCGGCGGAATTCCGCGTGAGCGGTCTGGAAGACGTCGTTGAGCCGCTCGTGGGTGACGCGTCGGGCTAGACGATCAAGTTCAGCCAGCTCTGGTAGTGGCTTCCAAATGGTTCGGTGCCGTCAGTCAGGCTGAGGGTCAGGTGGCGTGCTGTGTCTGTTGCCTCGGCGACCATCTGAATGGGGTAGCCGTAGGCCGTGGTGTTCGCGGCGAACTCCTCCTCGTCGAGGAGTTCGGTTCGTCGGTCGGCGCGAGTCCGCAGGACGTCCAGATCGAGGTCGACCATGGCGACCTCACCGGCATGTGACCAGCGCGGTGGGGTCGTGACGTCGCAGTAGACGTCCCACGGGCTGGGTTCGGCGAAGAAGATGGCGATCCACCAGAGGCCGGGCGGGATGAGCCGGACGGTCGCGTGCTTGGTGGTGTAGTCGTGTCCTGCAGTACCCGAGTGCACGGTCGTGCCGGCGCGGGCACCAAGCCAGATGCCGTACTGGTCCTCGCCGAGGCGTTGCATTGTGATGCGTCGGTGCAGGCTGCCGCTGTACTTTCGGAACACCACGTCGACATCCATGGAGATCAGGCTAGCTGGAGTGTCACCGAGGTCCTGATACCGATCTGCCACGCAGGTCCCGAGACCCGACAACCGGCTGCCGGCCATGTCCGACTCCACTTGATTCGTTACACATCGAACTCACTTGAAGGGTGACAGTCGCCCGCCCCTCCCGAGGCTCTGATTTCACACTGCGTGCCTGGCGTCGGGCCTACTGTTTGAGCCGAGCAGCAGGTGACCTTCGTCGGTCAGGACGCCCGGTCATTTTGCGAAGCAGCGCCGCTTGTCGCCGTAGGCAGCGGCGGCCACGTTCCGGTTAGGAGTTGGGAGGCCGCCACCGGCCGATCCGCAGGTCGTCAATGCGGTCGTTGCGGAGCAGGTCGGTATCGACGGTGTCCAGCAGGTCAGCGACGTCTACCCATAGCTGTGTCACGGACTCCCATCGCGGTGTGGTGCCGCGGTGCTCCCGGGAGAACTCCACCGGGCACCCGTGTAGCGGACCCTCACGCAGGTCCATGAACAGGCCACCTCCCATACCGTCACCAGCGATGGGCAGCCATCGAGGTAGCCAGTACCACTCGGGTAGGAGGGTGCCCGCTGGCTGGCTGTTCTGGGCGGCCACGAACCGTTCCATCTCCTCGCGCATCCCCGGTGGGTACAGCTTTTGCTGGACCTCCAGATGCATCCGCCAATCCCTTATCGCAGCCGACGCCGGATACGGGTCCGAGAAGTCAGGAATGAGATGACCGCCAGGTCGGCCGGCGATGTGCCGGACTCCGTTGGACAGCCCCCACCACGTTCGAAGGTCGGCCGGGAGCTCGGCATAGCGCACCGCCCACCGTTTCGCGGTCGTCCAGGACACGTCATAGCGTTCTGCGGCACGGCCGACCGGCCACCCCTGGTCCACGATCAAACGCGCCAGTCGAAGACGTGCACGAGGAGTCAGAGCAGCGTTAGCGTGGGACACGAAGGCCTCCTGGTTGGCGGAGCGGTTCCTAGACAGCTCCACTCCACAACCGGAGGCCTTCGTCATCCAGCAGATTCATGCCGTGTCGTCACACGACCTCAACCAACCTCCCTGGGCAGTACACCTAGTTCATGATCTGCGCTATTGATTCGCCTTTGGGGCGGCGGTGCCCGGCTGTTTCCCGCGGGCGCCCCTGGGTAGGCACGCTCGGTGAGCGGGCCAGAGACGGACCTTGGCACCCGGTCGGACACCAGCCGTGCCGTGGCGTTCAGCGACGCCATCTTCGCCATCATCATCACGCTGCTGGTCCTGGACCTCCGGGTGCCGAACGTCCCTCCCGGCCGCCTCCTGTCCGGACTGCTCAGCCAGTGGCCGGCGTACGTCGCGTATATCGCGTCCTACTCGTACGTGGCCGTCGTCTGGCTCAACCACAAGGCGGCGTTCAACCGCATCCAGCAGGTCGATCGCGGCCTGCACTGGATGAACCTGTTCGTGCTGTTCACCACGGCGCTGCTGCCGTTTCCGACCATCGTCGTGTCGCACGCGCTGCAGGAGCACGACAACGCGGACCAGCGTGCGGCCATCGCCTTCTACGCGCTGATCGGCGCGTTGCTGTGCGCGACTTGGCTGGCGTTCTACCACTACCTGGCCCGGAACCCCGACCTGCTGAAGGAACAGGTCAAGGACGGGTTCTTCCGCGTCGAGCGGTTCCGGGCCCTCGCCGGGGTCGTTCTGTACGTCCTGGCGGGGGTGGTCGGCTACCTGGTGGCGCCGCTGGTCGGCCTTGCCATCTTCCTCCTCCTGCCCGTCTTCTACGCCGTCACCAGCGCCGGCCTGTACCAGTTTCGGGTGACCCGCCGGATCACCCACCGCCCTCCGCCACCCCGCGGCTGAGGGCGGACGAACCGCCGTTTCACCCCGACGGGCGCGGGTACCCGCCGCATCCGGTTCGGGAGGGGATCCGAGGTGAACTACACCGAGTTCATCCAGTCCGTGGCAGCGCGACCGAAGGTTCCGCCGGGGCAGGCGGAACCGATCACCCGCGCCACGCTCGACGTTGGCAGAAGGATCACTGGTGGCCAGGCGAGGGACCTCCCCGGTCAACTGCCAGAACTCCTGCGGCAACTGGTCGACAAGGTCCCCGTACCCCTTCGCGCTGGCCGACTCACGAAGGGTATCCAGCACGGCCTGTGCTCCGTCGGTGGCCACCTCGCGGCACGGCCAAGAGCAGCTGATAGCGCTGCATGAGCGGCGCCCCCGGCAGGTCGGCGACCGGCCATAGGGTGCCGATCACGCACCCTGCGCCGGCTCGCAGGAGACCTGCGGGCAGGCCGACCGTCTCGCTCGGCAGCCGCCGGACGTCGGTCACGGCCGTCTGGCATTCTCGATATCCGCCGCTTGCCACCGGATCGGATGGCACCCTGAACGCGGGGGGTGCGGTCGCGAGCCCGGGAGAGGCGGCATCGGGATCACGGTGAACGGCTTCTGATGCGTACCGCGTTGATCGTGTTGGCCGCGCTGGTGGCGGCCGTGGTCGTGGACCTGGTCTCCGGCGTGCTGATCCGCCGGGGTGCCCGTGGCCGCTACAAGTGGCTGCTGGAGCCGCTGCGGCACGCCTGCCGCCGCCCGGCGGCCGCGGTCCTGCTGGTCGGGGCGCTGTACTACGCGCTGCCGCCCGGACCGGCCGAGTGGCAGCGTTATCTGCGGCACGTCATCCTGCTGGTCCTGATCGCCGCCAGTGCGTGGCTGGTGATCAAGGCATTGAGCGTTGTCGAAGCGGCCGCGTTCAGCCGGCTGCCGAGCGATCTGGTCACCAGCCGGCGGGTCCGGCGGGCCCGGACCCAGATCCGCCCGGTGCGGCGGCTCACCGTCGCCGTTGTCACGGTCCTCGCAGTCGGCCTGATCCTGATCACCTTCCGGCCGGTACGCCTCTTCGGCATCTCCATTCTGACCTCGGCCGGGGTGGTCGGCGCGGTGATCGGCCTTTCCGCCCGAACCGCGCTCGGCAACGCGTTCGCCGGCATCCAGGTCGCCTTCGCCGACGGGCTGCACGTCGGCGACGTGCTGGTGGTGGACGGCGAATGGGGCCGGGTCGAGGAGGTGAAGCTGACCAACGTGGTGATCCGGCTCTGGGACGACCGGGTACTCATCCTGCCGACCACGTACTTCATCGAGCGGCCGTTCCAGAACTGGACCCGGAACGAGTCGCGGGTGGTCGGCAAGATCCAGATCCATGTCGACCACACCGCCGACCTGGACGACCTGCGCCGGGAGGCACGCCGGCTGGTCGAGTCCTCGCCGCTGTGGGATCGAGACCAGTGGGTGCTCCAGATGGTCGACGCCACCCCGCAGACCGTGGTCATCCAGGTGCAGGCCTCGGCCGCGGACGGCGCCAGCGCCTGGGACCTGCGCTGCGACCTACGCGAGGGACTGATCCGCTACATGCGCGACCAGCACCCCCAGTGGCTGCCCCGCACCCGCAACCAGTACCAGCCCTGACCGGCGGGTCCGGCGTGGCCGCCCGGGCGCCGGTGCCCGGCGGTGTCGACCCGGCCGCTTGGCGGGTCGGCTGACCCCATGAACGCACTGATCTCGGCGGAAGCGGATGCCTGGCACACCAGCCGTCGTGGACAGTCGGCGTCACGGTCCGTATCCGGCATGCTCAAGGCCCGTGTGACCCGTCAACTGAAGTCACCGCGTAACGCATCAAGCGGAGTACGACAGCCGGCTGCCGGCGATGTCGTGTTTCAGGACCTGCATGACAGATCGGTATCAGGACCTGGGTGACACTCCGCCGTGTAGCACCGGCCGGAGGCCTGGGCCAAGGTCGACGACCTGATCCGCGCGGGCGGCGACGGATGGAAGGAACTCGCCCACCTCTATCGCCGCCCGGCGGGTAAACGGAGTTGCTCGAACCCGGGCCACCGCAGCGCATCCGCATCTGACGGCGCTGCCGTGTGGTACGAACGACCGAAAAGATAGACAGAAACGGAAGAAACGGGCGAGCAGGTGACGAGTAGGGCAGCCGGGCTGCTACGGCGACCCGAGGAACCACGAGCGACGTACCTTGAACTGTTCTTCGACCTGGTGTTCGTCTTCGCGCTCGCACGGCTCTCGCAGGGGCTGCTGGAGCATCTGAGCTGGAGCGACGCCTTCCAGACGCTGGTGTTGCTGCTCGCCCTGTGGACGGTTTGGGCCCAGACGGCGGGGCTCACGGACAGGTTGGACCCGCAGGAGCCGCTGGTACAGCTGCTGGTGATCGCGACCATGTTCGGCACCCTGCTGATGGCCGCCGCAGCGCCGGAGGCGTTCGGCGAGCATGGTCTGGTCTTCGCAGGCTTGTACGTCGCCACCCAGATCGGTCGCAGCGCCGCCGTGGTGCTTCTGCTGCGGGGCCACGAGGCGCGGGGCGCCTTCGTGCGGCCACTCTTCTGGTCCGGCGTGTCCGCGGTGCCGTGGATCGCGGGTGCTGTCGCGCACGACACGGCGCGTGGGGCGCTGTGGGCGCTAGCGGTGGCCATGGAGTACGGGGGAATCGCATTCGGCTTTCCCACACCGCGGCTGGGTCGCGCGACGCGTGCAGCCGAGTTCGCAATCTCCGCCCCACATCTGGCCGAGCGCTACCGGCAGCTCTTCATCATCGCGCTCGGCGAGCTCATCCTGGTCACCGGTTTCACCTTCAGCCGCGGCAGGTTCGAGCCAGACCGGATAGCCGCGGTCGTGGTCGCGTTCACCACCACGGCGCTGCTGTGGCGGATCTACATCCACCGCGCCGGGGGGCTGCTGGCAGAGGCCATCGCAGCCGCCCCCGACCCATTCCGCGCGGTCATCCCGGCGAATTACGCCCACCTGCTCATGGTCGCCGGCATCGTCGCCATCGCCGTCGGCGACGAACTTGTCATCGAGCACCCGCTCGGACACACACCACCGGCCTGGATCACCGTCATCCTCGGCGGACCCGCGCTGTTCCTCGCCGGACGGGGCTTGTTCGAGTACACGGTGTTCGGCCGGGTCTCCCGCTCCCGGCCGATCGGGGTCCTCGTACTCGCCGCCATATTGCCGGCGGCGTTCTTCCTGCCGCCGCTGCTGGTCGCCATGGCACCTGCCCTCGTCCTGGCCGGAATCGCCATATCCGACGCAGCCCGTGCCCGAGGACGCCCACCCGAGCCGCCCTCACCACCTGGCTAGCCGGGATGTGTCACCCACGTCCAGAGACTGTTCTGTCACGGACGTCCTGAGACCCGACACCGGCTGCCGGCGTGTCTAGTCCCACCACATGCTTGACGGTTGATCTAGGTTGTTTGATGCGACCTTGCGGGTCGCTGTCGCAGCTGAGGCGAGAGAAGACCGCGTGGTGAGTGTCGATCCTGTGTTGAAGGCTGCCCTGCGCCAGCTCCGCAGCGTGCGATCGCAGCGCCCGGCTGATCCTGCTGATCCTTATGAACTCGCTGAGTGGCGCGAAGCGATGGCTTGGGCCCTGGATGAACTGGCCCAGGTCTTGCTCTTCGAGGAAGACCGAACCCGTGCTCGCATGGAAGCAGAGGCTGCCCGTGCCGAGGCAGCGCAGCTGCGTGCGGGGCACACCGGCCATGCATCGTGAGGCGGAGTCGGCAGAGAGTCTGCAGGTCAAAAATGCCCCTGCGGCCACCCGGGATGGACATCGATCCCGATTTTCGCTGTGGTGGGGTCTACCGCCTCGATGGAGAAGCAGTGGGCGCCCCAGTCGACGAAGCGGAGGACTGGAAGGAGACCGCCGACCGGCTCGCACTCCTTCGACCAGCCGTGGTCGTGGAGTTGTCGGCGTAGCTGGCGGACGGGATCACCGCCAGCCCTCTCACGAGTCAGGGTCAGCGTCAGCCCATAGCAGCCGCCGCTTCCACAACTGTTCTGCTCGTCGAGGACAGTCCACCCGTCGGGCAGCGGCAGTACCTCCGCACGGTAGGGCTCGACCTTCGCCTCGGCCTCCGCGCCGTCGCCCAGAGCGAGCTGGTAGGCCGCCCACGCGGAGAAGACCGCTGCCGCCAGCATGGCAGCGGTGCCAAGACGAGCAGGCCAGCGCTTGTGATCTTTTTCTTCGTCAGCGGTCGTCGACACCCTGCGCTCTGAGCGCAACACGTACTCCTGCCAAGCGCCGACTACCAGGCAAATAGCGCCAGCGAGCCCCACGAACGGGATCCCCCAGTCGGCCATCGGCGGCCGGACCGGCCCGGCGAGGAAGACCTGCGACGTCAGATGCACTGCGGCCAGCACACCGAGCAGCGCCGCTCCGACCGGTAAGCCCCACCGCCGTGTGCGTGCCAACAGCAGCCAGGCGAACAGCGGCCCACACAGCAATGCCGTTGCCACGACGCCGAACCACGCCTCAGGCCAACCCAACCGATGCCACGGCGAGACCGAGACGACCGCAGCGCAATCAGCAAGCAGCAGCCAGCCGCGCCACTGCAGCCGGCCGACCGCGCTCAGGACACCCACAGGATCATCCTTCCCCACAGCCCAAGCCAAGCCAGGACGAGGCTGCGGGCCAGAAGATGGCTGCCGACTCGTAATGCGCAGATCAGGGCGACCCGCCGTGCGCTCCCTCCACTCAGGGCGACAGCACGCCACAATCGGGAGGGGGTGGTTGCTGTGTCCAGGCGAACGCAGAGACCTCCTCGCGGCTGGCAGTTCTGGCGCCAAGCGTTCTGGACACGGCCGGCGCTCCTCGTGCTCTACGGCCTGCTGGCGGGCGTGCTCGGACTGTTGGCACTGGCCGAGGTCCCAGACGGCATCCGCGACGCGGTCGCCATGCGGCGAGCCGTGGAGTGCCCCGCCTGGATCACGCGTGTGGAGCCGGATGTCGATCCACCGAAGGGCTGTCTCGAGCGCATCCCGGTCACCTTGTCCGGCCCCTGGCATAGCCGTGGCCCCGGCAGCAACTGGCACCTGATGGTGGAGCAGGACGCTGAGTTTGTCTTCTTTGCCGAGACCGTCGTCCCCACCTCGGGCAGCCGCAAACTCAGCGGCGACGCAGAGGCGGAAGCGTTGCTGTGGGAGGGCACCCCGGTCGCGATCGAACTGCCGGGCGGCGGTCGGGTGGAGACCGAGGCCTGGGGCCACCGCGGCTGGCTGCAGACGCTGTTCCTCGGGATGTTCGCCGCCTCCGGCCTGCCCATGCTGGTCGAGGCTGCGCGGCTCAAGCGCCGTACGACCGACGGTTGGTGGTCAGTGCGCGGCGAAAAGGTGGGCTTCATGATATTGAGTCCGCTGATGGGGATCGCCTGCCTGCTGGCGGTCCCGTCGATGCTTGGGCTCATGCCGCTGATGCTTGGTCTGCGCCCGGAATGGGTGGCCGTGGTCGCCCTTCTCAGTCTCGGTCTCGTCGCATACGCCGCGATGAGAGTCGCGGGAGCAGTGCGGGGTCGTCCGGACGGCGACGATTGATCCGCCAGGGCTGGCGACCGTCGACTGTTGCCTCGTGAAGGAGTTCGGGCGCTCGTTGCTCACTGCTCGAGTCTTCGGTGCCGGCCCTCGCCCCGGTGCCCACACGCCCGTCTGGCCGGTCTGCGCCCAGGGGTTCTCTCTCGTCGGCAACTGCAACAAAGCTGCGGGGTCGAGACTTACGAGGCCAACCGCTCACCCGCGTGGCGACCTGATCTTGCGAGTTCGGCCCCGCCGGCTGACTGGTTGATCTCTGACCACACTGCATCGAGGGAGAGGCCGAGGACGCCGGCGATCGCAGCGATGGTCGGGAAGGCAGGGGTGGCTACGCGACCGGACTCGATCTTCCGAAGAGTCTCCGGCGAGACACCTGCGTCCAGCGCCGTACCGAGCATCGAACGCTCCCCCCTGGCTCGACGCAGGAGGGCGCCGAGGCGCTGTCCGCGCTCGACCTCTGCGGGAGTGAGCGGCAACCTGACCATGGCTCCGATTCTAGTACCGGGATAATATGGCCGGGATACTTATTGGCGCGCGAGGAAGGCGCTGCATGATCGAGATCCTGAGCCCCACAGACCTGCTGCGAGCGAAGGATGCCGGCGCGCTGGTCGCCGGCATCCTGCAGACACTGAAGAGCCGCAGCACGGTCGGCACAAACCTCTTGGACATCAACCTGTGGGCCCACAGCATGATCACCGAGGCCGGGGCGCAGTCCTGCTATGTCGACTATGAGCCGTCCTTCGGGCGCGGGCCGTTCGGCCACTACATCTGCACGTCGGTCAACGACGCCGTGCTCCACGGACTGCCGTACGACTACCCGCTTGCCAACGGCGACCTGCTGACGCTCGACCTCGCTGTCTCCACAGGCGGAGTTGTCGCTGACTCCGCCATCAGCTTCATTGTGGGCGACGTGAAGCCCCCGGAGAGCGTTGCGATGATCAACGCGACCGAGCGCGCATTGAGCGCAGGGATAGCCGCGGCCGGCCCCGGAGCTCGCATCGGTGACATCTCCCATGCCATCGGCTCGGTCCTCAGCGAGGCGGGATATCCGATCAACACCGAGTTCGGCGGTCATGGCGTCGGATCGACGATGCACCAGGACCCGCACGTCTCGAACACGGGGCGGCCCGGTCGCGGATACAGGCTGCGCCCTGGGCTGCTGCTGGCATTGGAGCCATGGGTCATGGCGGACACCGCCGAGCTCGTCACCGATCCCGATGGCTGGACACTCCGAAGCGCGACAGGCTGCCGGACGGCGCACAGTGAGCACACGATCGCTATCACCAACGACGGAGCCGAAGTTCTCACCTTGCCGAAGCAGGCGCAGCCGTAAGGTGACGGCCGCCGCACGTCATAGGCTCGCCCCCGTGTCCCCCAGCGACTTCGCCTACCTGACCACCGTCGGCCGGCGCAGCGGCCGTCCGCACACCATTGAGATCTGGTACGCGGAGCACGACGGCATCCGGTATCTGCTCTCCGGAAACGGGGACGCCGCCGACTGGGTCCGCAACCTGCGCCGGGAGCCGAGCGCCCGGTTGCGCCTCGGCGGTCTCCGCGAACTGCGGGACGACCTGCCCGGAACGGTCGCGGTGACCGCCCGGTTCGTGGCCGACCCGGCCGAGGACGCGCTTGCCCGGCGCCTGTTGGCGGCGAAATATCAGGGCTGGCGGGAGGGCGAGCAGCTCTCCGACTGGGCCGCAACCTCGCTGGTGGTCGCGTTGGACCTGACCGGCTGAGGCGACGTGCGTGACCGTTGGCCGGCATACGACAGGTCGGCCCGCTGACGAAACGTCCTGTCAGGCCGAATTGGAGTGAGTATCCCGCTCAGGTGGTCGGGCTCCATACCCACGGGGTGGTGGTACCCACGGCGTGCAGCCCCAGTCGTTGAAGAATCGGGCTGCTGTCCTTGGACGCGTCGACCAGGAGGTACTCGATGCCTCGGTCTGCGGCGATTTGCGCGCGGCAGGCGACCAGCGCACGGTAGATGCCTTTCCGGCGCCATTGCGCAAGGGTCGATCCACCCCAAAGCGCGGCGAACTCCGTGCCGGGAATGATGACCAGCCAGGCGGCCGACACGACCTCGCCTGCGGCCTCCGCGACGAGAACGACGATGTTCTCCGGGGCCGACTCGATGCGGTCGCGTAGGTCATCAGCCAGCCAGGACCAGTCGACGCCCCAGACCTCGGACTCCATGGCCGCGATCCGGCGCAGGTCGGCCAGGTCCGTCGTCGCGCGGATGACTACGCGGTTGGGGGCTTCGCCGGCGGCGGTCAGGTCGGCTGCCAGCCCGATGACGACCGTTTCCTCGTCCTCCGGCGCGAACCCGGCCAGCCGCAGTCGCTCGGTGAGATCCTGCCGGTCGTGGCCGTACGTCTTCCACTCGATCGCCTGGCCACGCGCCGCGGAGCGGTCACGCACCCGACCGATGAGCGCGTCTAGTTCCTTGACGCTGAGGCCATCGAGATTCTGAGCGAAGGCGAGTCCTCGCGCGGGGGTGGCGATCTGCAGGACGGGCCCGTCCCACGACGGCTTCCAGTTGTGCGGCAGCCGGGAGGCGATGGTGCCCCGTACCTGCTGGTCGTGCAAGTTCAGAAGTTCGCGCCGTGTCGTCATCACGGCGGAGAATGGCATCGGCGCTGCCGCTCGGCAAGCCGTTTCCGCCGTCCCTTTCTGCCGCGTCGACCGGCACCGAGGTGACTCTTGCTCCTCAGGGTCGGGGTTGGCGGGACACGCCTCGCCGCATGCGACGCCGTCGTCCGACGCGTCGCGGGCCGTCCCATGCGGCGGGCGTGACGTCTCGTACCCCTGCGAATTGAGCACCGGTCGGCCCGCCGCCAGCGCGGGCAAGCTGCTGGCTCAGCGGGCGGCGGCTGGGCTCCTGGCCTTCCGTGGGAGGCGTTGGTCCTCTACTTGGCGCGCAGCGGCGCCAGGGCCTGGCTCCAGGCCACGACCTGGTCGAGGGTGGCGTTCAGCGCGTCGCGCTGGAAGTCGTTGGGCTTGAAGACGCTGAAGTTCTCGAAGTCGGTGAAGAGCGAGAGCGACACCTGGGACCGCACGTCGGCCATCTGCAGCTCACCGGCGATCAGCCGCAGGTGCTCGACCGCCCGCGTGCCACCCACCGAGCCGTAGCTGACGAACCCCACGGCCTTGTTGTTCCACTCGCCGTAGAGGAAGTCGATCGCGTTCTTCAGTGCCCCGGAGGTCGAGTGGTTGTACTCCGGCGTAACCATCACGAACCCGTCGAACGACGCGATCTTGTTGGCCCACTCCAGCGTGTGCGGCTGCTGGTACTGCCCCATCGACGGCGGGTACGCCTCGTCCAGGTGCGGCAGCTTGTAGTCGAGCAGGTCGACGAGCTCGAACTCGACATCCGTGCGCTGCTTGGCGACCTCGTGCACCCACTGCCCCACGGCGGCGCCGTTCCGTCCCGGCCGGGTGCTGCCGATGATGATTCCGATCCTGGTCATCTGCGGTTCCTCCTCGTGCAGGTCACATCTGGCCCTGCGTGACGAGGCAACGGTACGTCAAGTCATTGCTCGGTCAAGCAATTGGGAGGACCACGTGCCTACCGTCACAAGCGAACCCGACGGCATCGCAGGAAGGGGTACAACGGCCCCAATCCGGATGAGAGGACTTGGTCCGGTCTCCGAGGCCGCCGACGCGAACGCGCTCGGTGGGCGTCCCGGCCGGCGGTGGAGGCGATGCCGAGAACGAGGCATCCCGCAGGTGCGGAAGCAGTACCGTCGTCATCGAGACCCCGCCTCACCGGCGGCCTCCGTGGGTGCGACGACCCGCCTGATGCCTGGGCGCCCGGCCGTTGGCGCTGCACGGAGGCCAGGAGACCGATCGGGGAGTCCCGCTGGTACGACGCCGCCGGGGAAGCGCCTGATGCCCTGACTCAGCCCAGGGAGGCCGCGATGAGCACGACGAATGTCCGGAGCAAGGAAGCGAGCGGGACGACGAACGTCAAGAACGTCGACATGAAGCTCGAGGTGGTCGTCATTCCCGTCTCGGATGTCGACCGCGCAAAGGAGTTCTACGGGCGCCTCGGGTGGCGGCTCGACCAGACACCGCCCGGCATTGTCCAGTTCACGCCGCCCGGCTCCGGGTGCTCGGTCCAGTTCGGACCGAACCTCACGTCGGCCTCGCCCGGTTCGGCCAGCGAGTACCTGATCGTGTCCGACATCGAGGCGGCCCGGAACGCGCTGGTCGCCGCCGGTGTCGAGGTGAGCGAGATCTTCCACATCGGCCCCGGCGGCCCGGAGAGCGGTCTGGATCCCGAGCGGCGCAGCTATTTTTCGCGCGCCTCGTTCAGTGACCCTGACGGCAACAACTGGCTGGTCCAGGAGATCACGACCCGGCTTCCCGGGCGCATCGAGGCTGCCGCCACCTCGTTCGGGTCGGCGAGCGACCTGGCGAGCGCGCTTCGGCGGGCGGCGACCGCCCACGGCGAGCACGAGAAGCGCATTGGTGAGGCGGACGCGAACTGGCCCGACTGGTACGCGGAGTACATGGTGCGCGAGCAGACAGGCGCGGATCTGCCGAAGTAAGGCCCTACGAGCGCCCTGACAGGGCTCGGGCGACGGCTTGCCACCGCCGCCCGAGCCGCTGTCGGTGCCTGCTCAGCCCCAGTTCTGCGGTGCGGGCTGGCGGGTCGTGGCGTTCAGCCGGTTGAAGAAGTTGGTGGTGGCGAGCCAGAGCACCACCGCGGCCAGTTCCTTCTCGTCAAAGTGCCGGGCGGCCTCGTCCCACACCTCGTCGGGCACCGGGTCGGCCCGGTCGGCGAGCCGGGTCGCGGCCTCGGCGAGCGCGAGCGCGGCCCGCTCCGCGTCGGTGAAGTACGGCGTCTCCCGCCAGGCCGCCAGCGCGAACAGTCGCTCCTCGGTCTCGCCGGCCTTCCGGGCGCCGCGGGCACCGGAGTCGACGCACGCGCTGCACCCGTTGATCTGGCTGGCCCGTAGATGGACGAGTTCCAGCGTGGTGGTGGGGACTCCGGCGGAGTGCGCCGCCTTGTAGAGCAGGTTGATCGCCTGCACCGCGTCGGGGAGCAGCGTCGCGGGGTTCTGCATGCGGGCCTGAATGGTCATCTGTCCATCCCGTCCTTCCTGTTACGCTGGCCGGCGCTCGTCGCCGTCGCGTTTCGTCCGTCACCGAGATGTCGACAGAGGGACGAATGACGTGACAGATGTGACCGCCATCACGCCGAGGCGGACGGCAGCCAGGATTGCGATGCCATGACCGACAACGACCTGCTGGCTGAGCGCTTCGAGGAGCAGCGTCCCCGGCTGCGGTCCGTGGCCCAGCGGATGCTCGGCTCCCGGGCCGAGGCCGACGACGCTGTCCAGGACACCTGGCTGCGGCTGAGCCGCGCCGACGTCGACGCCATCGACAACCTGCCGGGCTGGCTCACCACAACCGTGGGACGGGTCTGCCTCGATCGGCTGGGCTCCAGTACCGCGCGGCACGAACGGCCCGCCGACGTGGCCGCAGACGAGCCGATCACGGCCGGGACCGGTGAGGTCGATCCGGAGGGGGAGGCGCTGCTCACCGAGTCGGTGGGCCGCGCGTTGGACGTGGTGCTGCGGACCCTCGGCCCCACCGAACGGCTGGTCTTCGTGCTGCACGACATGTTCGCGGTCTCCTTCGACAAGCTCGCGCCCGTCGTCGACCGCAGCCCGGCCGCCGTACGGCAGATCGCCAGTCGGGCCCGCCGTCGCGTACAGGGCGAACCGCCGACGCCGGAGACGGACCGTACCCGGCAGCGCGGGGTCGTGGAGGCGTTCCTCGCCGCGTCTCGCGAAGGGCGCTTCGACGACCTGCTCAGCCTGCTCGACCCACACGTCGTCCTGCGCTCCGACGCCGCGGCCGTCCAGATGGGTGGGGCCGGCGAGGTGCACGGCCGCTCCGCCGTGGCCGGCTTCTTCTCCGGACGCGCCCAGGCCGCCGTGCCGGCGTTCGTCGACGGGGCACCGGGCGCGGTGGTGGCCGTGGGCGGCCGCACCCGCATCGTGATGAGCTTCGTGGTCACCGACCGGATCATCGGCATCGAGGTGGTGGCCGACCCGGACCAGATCGGTGCCATCGAGTTGGTCGTGGACTGACCGGCGGCCCCGGCGCCGGGGTGACCCGACGCCGGGGCCGCGGGTGCCCGGTCAGGCGATGGTGATGCTCGCCTGGGCGCTGTTGTCGCCGAGGTTGTCCTCCGGCGAGTTGGTGGAGACCGACGCGCTCACCCGCACGGTGTCCCCCGGGGTGCCGGAGGTGACGGTCGCGGTCAGGTAGAGGGTGTCCGCCTGCCAGCCGCTGACGAGCTGGTAGAGGGTGCACCGCCACTGCGGCCCACCGAGCGCCGGGTCGTCCACGAAGTCGCAGTACCAGGGGCCGTTCGGGGCCTCCGACACCCGGGTGAAGCCGGCCGGCAGCGGCACCGTGACATAGACCTCCTGGGCCGTCATGTTGCCGCTGTTCGCCACGTCCAGGGCGATGTCCACCGTGTCACCCACCCGGACCTGCGCCGGGGCGGAGAGCTGGGTGAGCGCCAGGTCGGTCACGCCACGGATGTAGCTGATCGTCGCCGTGCCGGTGTTGTTGGCCAGGGAGGATTCGTTGCTGGTCGTGGACGCGGTGGTGGTGACCGTCGCGGTCTCGCCGACCTGCCCGCCCGGGAAGGAGACGTAGAAGCGCAGCCGGGGAGCGGTCGCGCCGGCGGCCAGGGAACCGTACGTGCAGCTCAGGGTCGTCCGGAAGTCGCACTGCCAGCCGGCCGGGACGGAGTTGCCGTCGGTGAACCAGGCACCGGACGGCAGGGCGTACCGGAGGGTAATGTCCGCGGCGGACCTGGTGCCGGCGTTGCGGACCTCGACCTGGACGGCCGCCCCGCCGCCCACGTCCACCACGGTCGTCGGGTCGGCGGAGGCGGTGACGGCCAGGTCGGCGCGGCTGGGCGCGGCGAGAGCCGGCGCGGCGGGCACCGTCGCGGCCAGCAGGGCGCCGAGAACGCCGAGTGCGACGCGGGCGCTCAGGGTGTGTCGTCGGGCAGAAGAGGAGAAGGGCATCGATACCTCGGTGCGCGGAGGGGCCGGTCCACAAGGGGCCGGCGGAACGGTCCGCCCGTCCCGATGATCAAGCGGTGTCGGCCGAAAGGGCGTTACAGGATCGATCCCGGCGCAGTCCTCATCGGACGACGGCCTTCTTCGTCTCGGGCGCGGGCAGGAAGCAGACCAGCGCCGTGCCGCCCGCGTCGGTGACCACCCAGGGGTGGCCCACGTAGGTCTGTTGCCGGTATCCCTGGCCGGCCTCCAGCACCGCGTACGGCTGCCGCTGGCCGCCGTAGTCGAGCCAGTAGACGACGACCTGCGAGCCGCGTGCGTTGACGAAGTCGATGAAGGTCTCCGGGCCGCCGCTGCTGGAGCGCAGCGCCGGCTCCTGGGACGGGGGCATCGGTTGCAGCTCGTCCGGCCGCGGCTGGGCGACCGGCGACCTGGTGGCCGGGGGCTTCGGTGGCGTGGTCGACGGGCTGGGGCGGCTGGTCGTACCGCCGGCCGGCCGGGTGGGCCGCTGGGTCGGCGGCCGGGGCGGCAGCGCGGCCCGAGTGGAGAGGGAGACCGGCGCGGGGGAGAACATCACGTTCGGGGTGGGGCTCTCCAGGCCGACGACTTCGGAGTCCGCTGCCCCGGTCGAGGGTGCCGAGGGAGCCGCGCCGTCCTCGGCCGGCTCCGGACCCGACCAGAACGGGGAGAGGGCGAAGACCAGGGTGGCGAGCACCCCGACCGCCACGCAGGCCAGCACCAGCGTCCGCCCCGGGCCGCCGGGAGCCGGGTCCCACCGGGGGCCGGGAGCGGACCGGCCCACCACCGGCGAGGGCTCGGCCCGGTGCCGGCCGTCGTGGTCGACCGTCGAGGGGTACGACGGCAGCCCCTCGCGGCGGCGCGACCCCGGCAGTCGACCGCCGATGCGCAGGGTCGGATCGGTGCGGTGGGTGTCGTCGGGTGAGTCGGCCATGGCCCGTTTCCGAGAGCGCGGTGCCACCTCGACGGCGGCGTGGGGTCCGATTATCGGCGCACGGCGTCGCATGTCGTCAATGGTTCCCGAGGTGGAACATGCCGACCGTACGCGGGCCGTTTCGCGGCCCCGCCCCGCCGACCGTGATCTACGCGGGGTCGGTCGGCCATTTGTTCGGTGTGGACGCCGGGACGATGTAACGGTGCGGCTCCCCGGGGCGCTTCCGGCAATTTGTCGAGTGTGGACCGTGTCGCCCACATAGCAGATCCGCCGGGTGTCGCGGTGGTTGTCCACAGGGCGGCCCGTTGTCCACAGGCGGGACCTACGGGCCGCCGGAGCGGCAGGGTCGCGCGGCAGGGTCGCGGTCAGCACCCCTGACTGCTGGAGGCCGGCATGCCATCGCGTACCTCGATTCCACCGCACCTTCGGCTTCCGCTGGTGGTCACCTCCGACGGTGACCTGCTCGACGAGTTGCTGCGGCTCGCCGCAGCCGGCGGCACCGAGGTCGAGCTGGCCGCCGATCCCGCCGCCGCCCGGGCCCGCTGGGTGCCGGCGCCGCTGGTGCTGGTCGGCGCCGACCAGGCCCAGGCCTGCCTGCGGGCCCGCCTGCCCCACCGACCGCGCACCGTGCTGGTCGGCCGCTCCGGGCAGCTCGACCCCGGCTGGGAGATCGCCGAGCTGATCGGCGCCCAGCACGTCGCCGCCCTCCCCGCCGCCGAACCGTGGCTGGTCGACCGGTTCACCGAGTGCGGGCACGAACGGCCGCCGGGCGGACCGGCCCGCACGGTCGCCGTGCTGGGTGGTCGGGGCGGCGCCGGCGCGAGCGTCCTCGCCGGCGGCCTCGCGGTCACCGCCGCCCGGGCGCACCTGCGCACCCTGCTGGTCGACGCGGACCCGCTCGGCGGCGGGCTGGACCTCGTGCTCGGCTGGGAGGAGCTGGACGGCCTGCGCTGGCCGGCGCTCACCGACGCGGACGGCCGGGTCGACGCGCCCGCCCTGGTGCACGCCCTACCCAACCGAGGTGACCTGGTGGTGCTCTCCTGGGACCGCGGCGACCTGCTCGACCTGCCGGCCCAGGCGATGGCCGCCACCGTCGACGCCGCCCGTCGGGGCCGGGACTTCGTGGTGATCGACGTGCCCCGCCAGCTCGACGACGCGGCCGTGGTCGCGTTGCAGGCGGCCGACCAGACCTATCTCGTCGTACCGGCCGAGCTGCGGGCCACCGCGGCGGCCGCCCGGGTCGCCGCGGCGGTGGCACCGCACTGCACGTCGCTCGGGGTGATCGTGCGCGGTCCCGCACCGGGCCGGTTGAAGGCGGCCGAGGTGGCGCGCGCCCTCGGCCTGCCGCTCGCCGGCACGCTGCGGCCCGAGCCGGCGCTGTGCCGGGGGCTGGAACGCGGCGAGGCGCCGGCGGGTGCCGGGCGTGGCCCGCTCGCCGCCCTCTGCCGGCGGATCGTCGCCGAGCTGACCGGCCTGCCGGTGCCGGGCGCGGCATGACCGGCCAGCCTGACGAGCTCTCCGCCCGGGTCCGGCAGCGGATCGCCGGCACCGCCGCCCCGGTCACCCCGGCCACGATCGTCTCCGCCGTACGCGCCGAGCCGGGTGCCGCCGTGCTCGGCGACACCGCCGTGCTGCGGATGGCCGACCGGGTGCACGACGACCTGGTGGGCGCCGGTCCGCTCGCTCCGCTGCTGGCCGACCCGCAGGTCACCGACGTGCTCGTGAACGGCACCCGGGTGTGGGTGGACCGGGGCGACGGCCTGCGCCAGGTCGCCGTGCCGCTCGGGTCGGTCGATGACGTACGCCGGCTGGCGCAGCGGCTCGCCGCCGGCGCCGGCCGCCGGCTCGACGACGGCTCCCCGTACGCCGACGCGCGGCTGCCGGACGGCACCCGACTGCACGCCGTGCTGCCCCCGGTGGCCACCGATGGTCCCTACATCTCCCTGCGCACCTTCCGGCAGCGCCCGTTCACCCTCGACGAGCTGGTACGCCAGGGCACCGTGCCCCGGCCGATGGCGCCGTTGCTGGCCGCCGTGGTGGCCGCCCGACTGGCGTACCTGGTCACCGGTGGCACCGGATCGGGCAAGACCACCCTGCTCAACACGCTGCTCGGTCTGGTCCCGGACACCGAGCGGATCGTGCTGGTGGAGGACGCCGCTGAGCTGCGCCCGGTGCACCCGCATGTGGTGGGGCTTCAGGCCCGGACCGCCAATGTGGAGGGATCGGGGGCGGTGGGGCTGAGCGAGCTGGTCCGGCAGGCGCTGCGGATGCGGCCCGACCGACTGGTGGTCGGGGAGTGCCGGGGCGGGGAGGTGGTCGACCTGCTGGCCGCGTTGAACACCGGCCACGAGGGCGGGGCGGGGACGCTGCACGCGAACGCGCCGGCCGACGTACCGGCCCGGTTGGAGGCGCTCGGACTGCTCGGCGGACTGCCCCGGGCCGCGCTGCACGCCCAGGTCGTGGCCGCTCTTCAGGTGGTGCTCCAGGTCCGGCGGTCTTCCCGGGGCCGGGTGCTGGAGTCGGTCTGTCTCCTGCTGCCCGAGGGTCCCGACCGGCTGGTCACCGTGGTCCCGGCCTGGATCCGGGGGCGCGGTATCGGGCTGGCCGGGCGAGCGCTGGCCGTGCTGCTGCGCGATCGCGGCGTGCCGGTGCCGCCGATCCTCTCCGAACCGTGGCCCGGCTCGGCAGGCTCGGCAGGCTCGGCATGACTGGCATGACCGGCACGGTCTGGGCGGTGGCGGCGCTCGTGATCGGCGCCGCCGCGGTGGTGGCCTGGCCGCTGCGCAGTGCCCGTCGGCGGCGCCGCGCCGTGCTCCGGGCCACCGGGCCGAACTCTTCCGCCGGGTGGACGCCTCTGTCGTTGCGGGTCGGCGAGCCACCGGCCACCCGGCCGCCCGGGCGCCGCGACTCCCGCCGCCCGGTCACGGCACCGGGGCCCCTCCTCGTCGCCAATCGGCCTGCTGAGCCGTCGGTGGGCGAGCGGCCGGGGCCGCGCCCGCCGCTGGTCGACCTGCTGCTCCAGCGTCCCCGCCGGACCCTGCCGCTGGTCGGGGTGGTGGGTGCGACCGTCGGCGGGCTCACCGGCGGGCCGGTGGCGGCGGTCGTGCTGACCGGGTACGGCGTGCTCGGTGCCCGCGCCCTGCTCCGGCGGCGGGCCGGGCGGTCCGCCGAACACGCCCACCGCCGCCGGCTGGACCAGCTCTGTGCGCTCGCCGCCGATCTGCGGGCGGGCCTGCCCGTACCGGCCCCGGACACCGTCCGCCCCGAACTCGGCGAGGCCGGCCGGCCGCCCGGGACCGACCCGCCGCTCGGGAGCGAACGGACGGCCGGAACGGACCGGCTGGACCGGTTGACCGGTGCCGCGGTCCGGCTCGCCGACCGGACGGGCGCGCCCGTCGCCGAACTCCTGGAACGCATCGAGGCCGACGCCCGCGCGGTCGACCGGGGACGGGCCGCCGCGTCCGCGCAGGCCGCCGGCGCCCGCGCCACCGCACTGCTGCTCGCCGCCCTGCCGCTCGGCGGGATCGGCCTCGGCTACGGCATCGGCGCCGATCCGGTGGCGGTGCTGCTGCACACCCCGGTCGGTGCGGCCAGCGCCGTCACCGCGATGGGCCTGCAGATCGCCGGCCTGCTCTGGGCCGAGCGGCTCGGCCGGGGACCGGGCGGGAGCGGACCGGCGCCGGGCGGGAGCGGCCGGGCGCCGGGCGGAAACGGGCGTGAGGCTGCGGGGTCCGGTGAGTTGCCCGAGGGTGGCGCCGGGTCGTCGGGTCGGCCGCGCTGGCGGCCGGACCGGATCCGGGCGGGTGCGGCCCTGGCCGGGGTGGCGGTGGCGCTGCTGGTCGGCGGCTGGACCGGTTGCCTGGTCGGGGCGGTCGCCGCCCTGGTGGCGGAGCGCCTGCTCCGGCGGATGGAACCGCCGGCCAGCCGGGAGCGCCGGCTGCGGGAGGCCGCCGACCTGCCGCTCGCCGCGGACCTGCTCGCGGCGGCGTTACGCGCCGGGGCACCGGTGGACCGGTCTGTGCTGGCGGTGGCGGAGGCGCTCGGCGGGCCGCTGGCCGAGCGCCTGCACCGGGTCGGCCGGACCCTGCGGCTCGGCGGTGGTCCGGAGGAGGCGTGGGCACAGTTGGGGCCGGCGCCGGGCGCGCAGCGCATGGTCACGGCCGCCCTGCGATCCTCCCGCAGCGGGGCCGCCCTGGCCGGGGCGCTGACCCGCGTCGCCGACGACCTGCGCGCCGACCGGTCCATCGCCGCCGAGGCATCCGCCCGCCGGGCGGGCGTGCTGATCGTGCTGCCGCTGGGGCTCTGCTTCCTGCCGGCCTTCATTCTCGCCGGCCTGGTGCCGGTGATCGTCGCCGTCCTCGGCGACGTGCTCTGACAACCGATCGAGAAGGGGAACCTCCATGCGCAGACTCATCGCCCGGCTCCGCGGGGACGCCGGGATGAACACCGCCGAATACGCCGTCGGCACGCTCGCCGCGGTCGCCTTCGCGGGCATCCTGCTCAAGGTGCTCACCTCCGGCAACGTGCAGTCCGCGTTGACCGCCGTCATCGACCGGGCGTTGAAGTGAGCCCGCGCCGGTGGGCCGGTCGGGACCGGGGTTCGTTCACCGCCGAGCTGGCGGCCGGCCTGCCGGCGCTGCTCCTGCTGCTGCTCGCCGGTCTCACCGCCGTCGACGCCGTCACCACGAAAGCCACCTGCGTGGACGCCGCGCGGGAGGCGGCGCTCGCCGCCGCTCGGGGCGGAGACGGCACGGCGGCGGGAAGCCGACTCGCGCCGCCCGGCGGCACCGTCTCCGTCTCGGTCGACGACGACCGGGCCACCGCGACGGTACGGGCGCCCGTCCGTGCCCTCGGCGCGCGGTTGCCCCGGCTCACCGTGACGGCCACCGCGGTCTCCGCCGTCGAACCCGGCGCATCGGCCGCCCAGCCGTGACCGGCCGGGAGCGGGTCGACCGCAACGTCGACCTCCACGCCACCGCCCCCTCCGCCCCCACCGCCCCCACCGCCCGCGCCGCCCGCGCCGCCCGCGCTGCCCGCGCCGCGGGTCGCCGGACCGGGCCCGACGGGCCACCTCGGGTAGCGGCGCCGGCAGGCCATGCCGATCGTCGGGACCGGGGCGGCGCCACCGTGTGTCTGCTCGCGGTCGGGCTGGTGGTGGTCCTGTTCGGCCTCGCCGGCGCGGCGGTCGGTGCCGCCCGGGTCGCCCGGCACCAGGCCCGGGTGGCGGCGGACTTCGGTGCGCTCGCCGGGGCCGGGTGGGCGTTGCGCGGACCGGAGGCGGCCTGCGCGTCGGCCGACGAGCTGGTCCGGGCGAACGGCGCCACGCTCACCGGATGCCGGGTGGACGGGCTGGACGTGCTGGTCACCGTCGAAGTGGCGGTCACCCCGCTACCCGGCCTGCGACGGGTGGCTGTCGCCACCGCCCGGGCCGGCCCGGTCCGGTCCGCGGCTGAACTGCGGCGGGACCACGTCGGCGACCGGTGATGGCGCGGACGGGCGGCGGAACGAACCCGCCCGGTTTGCGGCTGACCGCGATCGCGGGGCGCCGACGTCGCGGGTGGAAGCGGTGGCGGGGGAGGTGCGGACGGCCGGGAGGCGACCCGTTCCGCGGGTCGACCGGTGAACCGGTCGGCCCAGCGGAACGGCCGTCCCGGCCGTCGGTGGGTCAGCGACTCTGGAGCGCGTCCAGGCCGATCGCCATGGCGATCACCAGTCGACGGTCGAGCTGCGGGTGCTGCACCTCGACGACGTACCGGTCGCGCAGGCCCCACTTCTTGATCACCGAGAAGACGGGCTGGCCACCGGCGACGAAGTCGAAGTGGTACGGCAGCCAGGAGAGCGAGTCGACGAACCGGCGCAGCAGCGCCACCGGCAGGCTCCGCTCCTGGCCGGTGATCTGCGGCAGACCGGCCTGCTCGACGTGCCACGTCGAGCGCAGCAGCGACTGGGCGAAGTCCTTGCGGAACAGCCCGATCGGGGCACCGGCGTGGTCGGTGACGTCGTACGTGGCGCCGAGGTCGAGACGCTGACGCGCCTTGAAGCCGAGCAGCGGCTGCTGCTTCGAGTCGTCGGTGTAGAGGGTCACCTGCTCCTTGAAGGCGAGCCGCTTCTGCTGCGCGAACGCCAGAAGCTCCCCCTCGGTGCCGTCGGGCGCCACGGCGTGTACCTCGTACTGGTTGACCATCATCCGGAGCCGCTGCCGGATGTGGAACTGGTGCTGGGCCTGCAAACTGTCGAGCTGCATCGAGATCTCCTCAGAAGGGTGCGCCGGAGTCTCGCACAGACCACCGATCACCGTCCGCCCTCGATTGTCGCCTTCATCGCCCAGGCGTTGAGTACCTGGTGGATGCCGCGCAGCCGCTCGTTGATCTGGTCGAGGCGTTCCGCCTGGGCCAGGCTGGCCAGCGCGGAGCCCAGCGCGATCTGCTGGTCGGGGGTGAGTTTTTCCTGGTCGATCGTGTAGAGCAGGTCGACGGTCTCGGCGATGGTATCGGCCACGGCTTCCTCCTTCGCAGGGAAGAACGGCAGTCGGCTGGTCGGGCGGCGATGCATGGAAGCGCTCCCATGTCTCAATGCCCAGTCGGCGTGCCAGTCATGCACGCATCCCGGAACCCGTACCGATCCGCCGCCGGGGGTGGGGTCAGGCCGGCTCCGCGTCGGCCGTCCGCTCCCCCTGGTGGGGCACCGCCGGCGCATGCGCCACGTTCTCCGCCGGCGCGCGCGCCACGTTCTCCGCCGGCAGGGCCGGGCCGGGCGGCGCCGGGACGGCATCGGTCGGGGTCGGCTCGACAGGCTCCGCCGGCAGGTTGGCCAGCACCACGTCGAGGACCCGCACCGCATCCGGCTTGGAGAGCGGATTGTTGCCGTTGCCGCACTTGGGGGACTGCACGCAGGACGGGCAGCCGGTCTCGCAGCCGCACTCGGCGATGGCGTCCCGGGTGGCCCGCAGCCAGGCCGCCGCCGTCCCGTACGCCCGCTCGGCGAAGCCCGCCCCGCCGGGATGGCCGTCGTACACGAAGACGGTCGGCGCCTCGGTGTCCGGGTGCAGGGCGGTGGAGAGGCCGCCGATGTCCCACCGGTCGCAGGTGGCCATCAGCGGCAGCAGCCCGATCCCGGCGTGCTCGGCGGCGTGCAGCGCGCCGGGGATGTCGGCCGCCTCCACCCCGGCCGTCGCCAGCGACTGCGGCGAGACGGTGAACCAGACCGCCACCGTGCGCAGCTCCCGCGCGGGCAGGTCCAGCGGCCGGGTGTCGATCACCTCGCCGGAGGCGATCCGCCGCCGCTGGTACGACACCACCTGGCTGGTCACGTCGACCTCGCCGAGGAACAGCCCGACCGGCCCGGCGTCCACGTAGGAGCGCACCGACACGACGGAGAGCGAGGTGACGTCCCGGGCGTGGGTGGACCAGTCCGGCTCCTCGGCGTGCACCAGCGCGCACCCGTCGGCCAGGTCCAGGGAGTCGACCACGTACGAGACGCCCTGGTGCAGGTAGACCGCGCCGGTGTGGAGCAGGAAGTGCGAGGAGCCGCCGTCGACGGTGCCGAGCAGTCGTCCGGTGGACGCCTCCACCACGCAGACCGGGGCGCCCCCCTCGCCGCGCAGGTCGACCTCGGGGCGCTCCCGGTGCCGCCAGTACCAGCCGGTCGGCCGCTGCCGCAGGGCGCCCGCCTCGACCAGCGAGTCGACCGCCTCTTTGGCGCCGTCGCCGAAGAGTTCCAGGTCGGCCGGGGTGAGCGGGGCCTCCGCCGCCGCGCAGGCCAGCTGCGGGGCGAGCACGTACGGGTTGGCCGGGTCGAGCACGGTCGCCTCGACCGGCCGCCCGAAGAGCGCCTCGGGGTGGTGCACCAGGTAGGTGTCGAGCGGGTCGTCCCGGGCCACCAGCACCGCGAGCGCCTCGTCCCCGGAGCGGCCGGCCCGGCCGGCCTGCTGCCACAGCGACGCCCGGGTGCCGGGCCAGCCGCAGATCAGCACCGCGTCCAGCCCGACCAGGTCGACGCCGAGTTCCAGCGCGTTGGTGGAGGCGAGCCCGAGCAGGTCGCCGTGGAGCAGGGCGCGTTCCAGCTCGCGTCGCTCCTCGCGCAGGTAGCCGGCCCGGTAGGCGGCCACCCGGTCACCGAGCCCGGGAACCGCCTCGTCGAGCGACCGCCGGGCGTTCGCCGCCACCACCTCGGCGCCCTTGCGGGAGCGCACGAAGGCGAGCGTGCGTACCCCCTCGGCGACCGTGTCGGCGAGCAGGTCGGCGGTCTCGCGCAGCGCCGACCGGCGGACCTGGGTGAGGTCCGCGACCGCCGGGTCGACGCCGGGCTCGGCGGGCAGCAACGGCGGTTCCCAGAGGGCGAAGGTAACCCCGCCGCGCGGCGAGGTGTCCTCGGTGACGGCCGCCACCGGCAGGCCGGTGAGCCGCCCGGCCGCCGCCGCCGGGTCACCCGACGTCGCCGAGGCCAGCACGAAGACGGGGGTACGGCCGAACTTGGCGCACTGCCGCCGCAGCCGCCGCAGCACGTGCGCCACGTGCGAGCCGAACACGCCCCGGTAGGTGTGGCACTCGTCGATCACCACGTAAGCCAGTCGGCGCAGGAAGCCGGACCAGTGGGCGTGCCCGGGCAGGACGCCGTGGTGCAGCATGTCCGGGTTGGTCAGCACGAACCGGGAGTGCCGGCGGATCCACTCCCGTTCGGCGCGCGGGGTGTCCCCGTCGTAGGTGGCGGGGCGTACCCCGTCGAGTTCCAGGGCGGCGACGGCGCGTAGCTGGTCGGCGGCGAGCGCCTTGGTCGGGGCCAGGTAGAGCACCGTGGCCCGGGGGTCGGCGAGCAGCGTGGCCAGCGCGGGCAGCTGGTACGCCAGGGACTTGCCGGACGCCGTGCCGGTGGCCACGACCACGTGCTCGCCGGCGTATGCCAGCTCGGCGGCCTGGGCCTGGTGCCGCCAGGGCGCGACCACCCCGCGCCCGGCGAGCGCCGCCCGCAGCTCCGCAGGAACCCACTGCGGCCAGGGTGCCGGCTCGCCGGGCCGGGCCGGTACCCGTTCGACGTGGGTGACCGGGTCTGCGCCGTGGTGCCGGGCGCGCAGCCGGCGCAGCAGGTCGCCCGGCGCCGCCGTCGGCGGTCGCCCGGGGCCTTGGCCTGCGGTTACGGTGGCTGCGGGGTTCACGTGCTGCACTCTCGCACTGGTGTTCGGTAGTGAACAACCGGGGGCGTGGGTAAGGAGGAGCCTCCGCCGGTGACCTCTCGGGGCGTTCCGGCGAGGATGGTTAGATGCCCAGGAGAGTTTACGGCTCTCGGAGGAGGACTGATGGAGCTGTCGCTGGCGACCCGCACGGTGGGGGAGCACACGGTGCTCGAGGTCGGCGGTGAGGTGGACGTCTACACCGCACCCCGGCTGCGCGAACGGCTCCTGGAGCTGATCGACGGTGGCGCCCGGCAGGTCGTCGTCGACCTCGGCCGGGTCGACTTCCTCGACTCCACCGGCCTGGGCGTGCTGGTCGGCGCCCTGAAGCGGCTCCGCTCCGCCGGCGGTTCCTTCGCGCTGGTCTGCGACAAGGAGCCGCTGCTCAAGATCTTCCGGATCACCGCGCTGGACCAGGTCTTCCCCCTGCATCCGACGGTCGACGCGGCGATCGCCGCGGACCCCACCGCGTGATGGCGACGGTCCGGCTCTCCTTCTCGCCGGCTCCGGTGCACGTGCGCACCGCGCGTCTGGTCGGCGTCGCGGTGGCCCGCCGGGCCGGGGTACGCGAGGACCTGCTCGACGAGGTCCGGCTGGCGATCGGTGAGGCGTGCACGCGGGCGGTCGCCCTGCACCGGCAGTACGGCCTGGCCGACCCGGTGCTGGTGGAAATGTCCGACTCCGGGGTGTACGCGGTCCGGGTGGTGGACCGGGCGCCCATCGAGGCCGGCATCGGCCTGGCCAAGCTGGACGCGGACGACCTGGCCAACGAGTCGCTCACCGACGAGGCGCTCACCACCGGCGTGGGGTTCGCCCTGCTCGCCGGCTTCGTGGAGGACCTCCAGGTCCGCCCGGTCGACGAGGGCGTCGGGACCGAGGTCCGGATGGTGTGGCCGGTCGGCCGCTGACCGTCCTTCTTCGCCGACGAGGCCGTGACCCCGTGTGGGTCGCGGCCTCGTCGGGCTGATGGGCTCCTATATCAGATTTTTCCTCATAACACAGTTACAAAGATCATCCGGACACGGTCTCCCCCAGGTGTGACCTCGAACACTGCGCGGGGCTACAGTACCGGGGTTGTCAGCAAGTGATCCTTCCCGCAACCAGCGGGTATGTGCCTTCATCGCTGGTCTGCGTCGGGTGGGTCGGAGCGCTTGCGCAACCGCATCCAGGCGTCGGGTCAGTACGTCCGCTGGCCGGCGCGACAGTGTTCGGTACAGGAGGACATAGATGTCCGGGACCTTGGCCGCCCCCGAGGGCGGCGCGCTGTCCCTTACCGGAGCAAACCTGACGTACGTCGTCATCGCCGCGGTGCTCGCGCTGGTGGCACTCGTCTTCGCCGCCGCCTTGACCAAGGCCGTGCTGGCAGCCGGTAAGGGCACCACCAACATGCAGGAGATCTCCGGCGCGGTGCAGGAGGGCGCCTCGGCCTACCTGCTCCGGCAGTTCAGGACGCTGGCGATCTTCGTGGTCATCGCCGTCGTGCTGCTGTTCCTGCTGCCGGTGCACGACACCGACGGCGGCGAGCTCGGGGTGAAGATCGGCCGATCTGCCTTCTTCGTGGTGGGGGCACTGTTCAGCGCGTCCATCGGCGGCGCCGGCATGTGGCTGGCCACCCGCGCCAACCTGCGGGTCGCCGCCGCCGCGCGGGAGGCGCAGGGCGGCCGCGAGACCGCCATGAAGATCGCCTTCCGGACCGGTGGCGTGGTCGGCTTCCTCACCGTCGGCCTCGGCCTCTTCGGCGCCGCGATGGTCGTCCTCATCTACCGGGGCGACGCCCCCACCGTGCTGGAGGGCTTCGGCTTCGGCGCCGCGCTGCTCGCCATGTTCATGCGGGTCGGCGGCGGCATCTTCACCAAGGCCGCCGACGTCGGCGCCGACCTGGTCGGCAAGGTCGAGCAGGGCATCCCCGAGGACGACCCGCGCAACGCCGCGACCATCGCCGACAACGTGGGCGACAACGTCGGCGACTGCGCCGGCATGGCCGCCGACCTCTTCGAGTCGTACGCGGTCACCCTGGTCGCCGCGCTGATCCTCGGCCGGGCCGCGTTCGGCGAGGACGGCCTGGTCTTCCCGCTGATCATCTCCACGATCGGCGTGCTGGTCGCCATCATCGGCGTCTTCATCACCCGGCTCCGCCCCTCCGACCGCAACGGCCTGACCGCCATCAACCGGGCCTTCTACCTCTCCGCGGTGATCTCCGCGGTGCTGGTCGGCATCGCCGCCTTCCTCTACCTCCCGGCCACCTTCGGCGAGCTGGAGGGTGGGCTCACCGACGTCGACCGGAACCCGCGGCTGGTCGCCATCGGCGCGGTCGTGATCGGCATCGTGCTGGCCGCCGCCATCCAGGCGCTGACCGGCTACTTCACCGAGACCAACCGGCGGCCGGTGCAGGACATCGGCAAGAGCTCGCAGACCGGCGCGGCCACCGTCATCCTCGCCGGCATCAGCGTCGGCCTGGAGTCGGCGGTCTACTCGGCGCTGCTGATCGGCGCCGGTGTCTTCGGCGCGTTCCTGCTCGGCGGCAGCTCCATCACGCTCTCGCTCTTCGCGGTCGCGCTGGCCGGCACCGGCCTGCTCACCACCGTCGGCGTGATCGTCGCGATGGACACCTTCGGCCCGATCTCCGACAACGCCCAGGGCATCGCGGAGATGTCCGGCGACATCGACGAGAACGGCGCCCGGATCCTCACCGAGCTGGACGCGGTCGGCAACACCACCAAGGCGATCACCAAGGGCATCGCGATCGCCACGGCCGTGCTCGCCGCCACCGCGCTCTTCGGGTCGTACACCGACACGCTGCGCAGCTCGTACGAGGACGCGGGCGTGGGCGACGCCGCGGCCGAGATCCTGAACGCGCTGAACGTGGCCAACCCGCGCAACCTGGTCGGCCTGATCATCGGCGCGGCGGTGGTGTTCCTCTTCTCCGGTCTGGCCATCAACGCGGTCTCCCGCTCGGCCGGCGCCGTCGTGATGGAGGTGCGTCGGCAGTTCCGCGAGATGCCCGGGATCATGGACCGCACCCAGCGCCCCGAGTACGGCAAGGTCGTCGACATCTGCACCCGGGACGCGCAGCGCGAGCTGATGACCCCCGGTCTGCTGGCCATCCTCGCGCCGATCGCGGTCGGCTTCGGTCTCGGGCCCGGCGCGCTCGCGTCGTACCTGGCCGGGGCGATCGGGGCCGGCACGCTGATGGCGGTCTTCCTGGCCAACTCCGGTGGCGCCTGGGACAACGCCAAGAAGCTGGTCGAGGACGGTGCATACGGCGGCAAGGGCTCCGAGTCGCACGCCGCGACGGTCATCGGCGACACCGTCGGCGACCCGTTCAAGGACACCGCCGGCCCGGCGATCAACCCGCTGATCAAGGTGATGAACCTGGTCTCGCTGCTGATCGCGCCGGCCGTGGTGGCCTGGAGCGTGGGCGACGACCGGAACACCCCGCTGCGGATCACCGTCGCGCTGGTCGCGGCGCTGATCGTGGTCGCCGCGGTGGTCTTCAGCAAGCGCAAGGGCATCGCGATGTCCGACTCCGGCGACGGCGGGACCGGGGCGGGCAGCCCGGACCAGCACGCGGAGACGGTCAACGTCTGAGTGCGGCACCCCGGGTCCCCGGTCGGCGCGACGCCGGCCGGGGACCCGTCCGCCCCTGCTGCGGCCGTCCGGCTGACCGGTGGCGCATTCACCGGGAGGCCGTACGCTGCTTCGCATGCGTACGTGCCGGGCGAGTGCCGCCGGAAAGCTCACGGTGGTCCTGGCCACGCTCGTGCTCGTCGTCTCCGGCTGCGGTGGCGGGCCCAGCCCGCGGGCCTGGGCCGCGTCGGTCTGTGAGGCGCTCACCCCTTGGCGCGCCGAGATCAACAAGCTGACCAGCAGCACCCACCAGCAGATGACCGCGCAGACCACACCGGCGCAGGCGAAGGAGAACCTGGTGCGGCTCTTCGCCGGCGCGGAGGACGCCAGCGAGGACGCCCGCCGCCGGATCTCCGACGCCGGCGTGCCGGAGACCGACCACGGCGACGAGATCTCCCGTGGCTTCCGCACCTCGCTGGAGAAGATCCGGGACGCCTACGGCCGGGCCCGGGACACCATCGACAGGCTCGGCACCGCGCAGCCCACCGCCTTCTACGACGGCGTCCAGGCCGCCGTGGACACCCTCAACAAGGAGTACGACGCGAGCGCGCTGGACACCAGCCGGCTCAACTCAAAAGAGCTCAAACAGGCCTTCGACGAGGTCCCGGAGTGTCGCTGACCCCTCCCGACTCACCCCCCGATCCGGTGCGCCAGCTGTCGCTGTTCGGCACCGAGGCGGCGGATCCGTCCGTCGCCGACCTGGCCGGACTGCTCGCCGGGCCCGGCGGGGTGGTCCGGATGGGTCGTACCGCCCGGCTGTCGGTCGTGGTCGACGCGGCCTGGCGGGTGCACGTGCTCGTCGCCGAGCTCGCCCTGCGCGGGCTGGCCGCCAGCTGGGAGCAGACCGAGGACCAGCGGTACGCGGTGCGCACCTCGTACGTGCGAACGCTGGCCCCGCTGGCCACGGCCTGGCTGGCCGGCGAGCGCAAGCGCCCACCCGCCGGGTTCCACCTCAACGGCCGGCGGCTGCGGCTCTGGCTGGCCGCGGCGGGCGGGGCCGACGAGGCCGGGTTCCTGCTCCGGCTCGGCGACGGCGACCAGGAGTGGTGGCCGACCGTGCGCGCCGCGCTGGCCGTGGTGGGCCTCCCGGCGGCGCTGGTCGAGGCGGACGCGGGCGGCCCGGCGTACCGGATCGGCGGACGGCGACGGCTGGCCCGCCTCGCCGAGCTGGTCGGCGACCGCCCGGCCGCCGCGCCGCCGGCCGACTGGCCGACGCCCCCGGCCTGACCTCGCCCGGCGGGTGTCCGATCGCGGACCGCCGGCACGCCGGTCCGGCTGGAGAAACGGCCGGGGGCGCCTCGGCCGAGGGTCCGCCATCGTCACAGTGTTCCGCTCCGGGGCCTACCCACGGTGTACGGTGGCGCCGTCCGGCCGGTGCCGTACACCTGGCGCCGGTGGCGTACGACGCGGGGGGCGGATTGTCGCCCGCGAAACCCGAAAGCCGGGCGGCGCGTTACGTTGGACATCCGGGCCGCAGGCGGTCCGGTGGGCGCGACATTGCCCGAAACGGGCATCGCGACACCGCCCAAAACGGGCATGGAGCAGAAGTGAGGTCGGGGAGAGACGTGCCGAGCAACGCTGGAACCACCCGTCTGGTCATCGTCGAGTCTCCGGCGAAGGCCAAGACGATCTCGGGCTACCTCGGCCCGGGATACGTCGTGGAGGCCAGCTTCGGCCACGTCCGGGACCTCCCGCGCAACGCAGCCGACGTGCCGGCCAAGTACAAGGGTGAGCCCTGGGCCCGGCTCGGGGTGGACGTCGACAACGGCTTCCACGCCCTCTACGTGGTCTCCGCCGACCGGCGCCAGCAGATCAACAAGCTGGTGAAGCTGGCCAAGGAGGTCGACGAGATCCTCCTGGCGACGGACGAGGACCGCGAGGGCGAGGCGATCGCCTGGCACCTGGTGGAGACGCTCAAGCCCAAGGTCCCGGTCAAGCGGATGGTCTTCCACGAGATCACCAAGCCGGCGATCCAGGCCGCGGTCGCCAACCCCCGGGAGATCGACCGGGACCTGGTCGACGCCCAGGAGGCCCGGCGCATCCTCGACCGGCTCTACGGCTACGAGGTCTCCCCGGTGCTGTGGAAGAAGGTCATGCCGAAGCTCTCGGCGGGCCGGGTGCAGTCCGTGGCGACCCGGATCGTGGTCGAGCGGGAGCGCCAGCGGATGGCCTTCCGCACCGCCGAGTACTGGGACATCCTCGCCACCCTCGCGGTGGGGAACGCCGGTGACGGGCCGCGGAGCTTCAACGCCACGCTGATCGCCCTGGGCGGCGACCGGATCGCCACCGGCAAGGACTTCGAGCCGACCACCGGTCGGGTCAGGGCCGGCGCCGGCGTGGTGCACCTCGACGAGAGCGGCGCCCGGGGGCTGGCCGCCCGCCTGGAGGGGCGGCCGTTCACCGTCACCCGGGTCGAGGAGAAGCCGTACCGCCGCCGTCCGTACGCGCCGTTCATCACCTCCACCCTCCAGCAGGAGGCGGCCCGCAAGCTGCGCCTCTCCTCGCAGCAGACGATGCGCACCGCGCAGCGGCTCTACGAGAACGGCTACATCACCTACATGCGTACCGACTCGGTGAACCTGTCGGAGACCGCCATCGCGGCGGCCCGCCGGCAGATCGTCGAGCTGTACGGCGAGCGCAGCGTGCCGCCGGAGCCGCGCCGGTACACCGGCAAGGTGAAGAACGCGCAGGAGGCGCACGAGGCGATCCGCCCGGCGGGGGACAACTTCCGCACTCCGGGTGAGGTGGCCAAGGAGCTGTCGGCCGAGGAGTTCAGGCTCTACGAGCTGATCTGGCGGCGCACCATCGCCTCGCAGATGACCGACGCGGTCGGCTCCAGCGTCTCGGTGCGCATCCGCGCCGTCTCCTCCGCCCAGGAGGAGGCCGACTTCGGCGCGACCGGCAAGACCATCACCGACCCCGGCTTCCTGCGGGCGTACGTCGAGTCGAGCGACGACGAGAACGCCGAGGCCGAGGACGCCGAGCGCCGGCTGCCCACCCTGGTCAAGGACCAGCCGCTGACCGCCGACGAGCTGGCCGCGCAGGGGCACCACACCCAGCCGCCGTCGCGCTACACGGAGGCGTCGCTGGTCAAGGCCCTGGAGGAGCTGGGCATCGGCCGCCCGTCGACGTACGCGTCGATCATGCAGACCATCCAGGACCGCGGGTACGTCTTCAAGCGCGGCCAGGCGATGATCCCGTCGTTCCTGGCGTTCGCCGTGATCGGGCTGATGGAGCGGCACTACCCGCGCCTGATCGACTACGACTTCACCGCCAGCATGGAGAACGAGCTGGACGAGATCGCCGGCGGCGAACACGCCTCGGTCGACTTCCTCACCTCCTTCTACTTCGGCAGCACCAACGGCACCGGCGACCAGGCCATCGCCCACGCCGGTGGCCTGAAGAAGCTGGTCACCGAGAACATCACCGACATCGACGCCCGCAGCATCAACTCGATCCCGCTCTTCACCGACGACGAGGGTCGCGAGATCGTGGTCCGGGTCGGCCGGTTCGGGCCGTACCTGCAGCGGGCGCTCCCCGGCGAGCAGCCGGCGCCGAAGGTCGAGGGCGAGGAGGGCGGCGGTCAGGGCGACCGGGCGCCGATCCCGGAGGGGCTGGCGCCCGACGAGCTGACCCCGGAGAAGGTGCAGGAGCTCTTCCTGGGCGGCGGCGGCGAGCGCAAGCTCGGTGACGACCCGACCACCGGCGAGCCGATCCTGCTCAAGTCCGGCCGGTTCGGCCCGTACGTGGCCAGCGGCGAGCGGAAGTCCTCGCTGCTCCGCTCCCAGTCGCCGGACTCGCTCACCCTCGACGAGGCGTTGAAGCTGCTCAGCCTGCCCCGGGTGATCGGCACCGACGCCGACGGCAACGAGGTCGTCGCCAACAACGGCCGCTACGGGCCGTACGTCAAGCGTGGTGACGAGTTCCGCTCGCTGGACTCGGAAGACAAGATGTTCACCGTCACGCTGGACGAGGCGGTGGCCCTGCTGGCCGCCCCGAAGGCCCGCCAGCGCCGCGCCGCCGCCCCGCCGCTGCGGGAGATGGGCGTGGACCCGCTGACCGAGAAGCCGCTGGTGATCAAGGACGGCCGGTTCGGGCCGTACGTCACCGACGGGGAGTTCAACGCGTCGCTGCGCCGGGGCCAGACGCCGGAGGAGCTGACCATCGAGCAGGCCTCCGAGATGCTGGCCGAGAAGCGGGCGAAGGGCCCGGCCCCCAAGAAGGCCGCGGCGAAGAAGACCACGCCGGCCAAGAAGACGGCGGCGAAGAAGACGACGGCGGCCAAGAAGACGACGGCGGCGAAGAAGACCACGGCGGCGAAGAAGACCACGGCGGCCAAGACGACGGCCGCCGCGGCGAAGAAGGCGCCGGCCCGCAAGGCGGCGCCGAGGAAGGCCACCGCGACCGCCGACGGCGAGTGAGCTGAGCCGCCCGGGAACGGGGCCTCGCGTTCGGCGCGGCTGACCTACTCTGCCGCCCGTGTCGGTAGCGGGGAACGCGTGGCGCGGCAGGCCGGCGAAGGTGACGGGCATCGTCGCCCTCGTCGTGGTGCTCGCCGGAGCGGGACCGCTCGCCTGGCATCCGGACTGGGGGCGGGACGACCCGGCCGTTTTCCTGCCGGGAGCGGATGCCGCTGCGCCGGTCGCCGGGACCGCGTCCGCGCCGGCCGGCTCCACGGTCCGGCGCGACGCGTCCGGTCGGCGGCTCTTCACCATCCTCGGTGCCGGTGACGTGCTGGTCCACCCGGAGCTGACCGACCAGGCCCGTCGGGACGCCGCACGGAGCGGGCACCCCGGCACGCTCGACTTCGCCCCGCTCTTCCGGCAGGTCCGTCCCGCCGTCTCCGGTGCCGACCTGGCGATCTGTCACCTGGAGACCCCGGTGGCCGAGCCGGATGGCCCGTTCGCCGGCTTTCCGAGGTTCAGCGTCCCGCCGCAGGTGGTGGACGCGATCCGGAGCACCGGCTTCGACGCCTGCTCGACCGCCTCCAACCACACCATCGACCAGGGCGAGGCGGGGGTGAGCCGCACACTCGGCGCACTGGACGCCGCCGGGATCGGGCACACCGGCAGCGCGCGCAGCCGGAAGGAGGCGCTCACTCCCCGCATCTACACGCGGGAGGGGGTACGGGTCGGGCACCTCGCGTACACCTTGAACCTCAACGGGCTCCAGCGGCCGGCGGGCCGGGACTGGATCGCCAACCTGATCGAACCGGCGAAGATCCTCCCGGCGGCGCGGAGGCTACGGGCGGCCGGCGCGGAGATCGTGGTGCTGAGCCTGCACTGGGGCACCGAGTACCGGAACCTGCCGGACGCCGACCAGGAGCGGTGGGCCGAGCCGCTGATCGCATCCCCCGACATCGACCTGATCCTGGGCCACCACGCGCACGTGGTGCAGCCGATGGAGAAGGTCGGTCACAAGTGGATCGCCTACGGGATGGGCAACCAGGTGGCCCGGCACCGGAAGCCGCTCCCGGCCAACCGGGAGGGGGTGATGACCCGGTTCACGTTCACCCGGATCGCCGCGGGGACGTGGCGGGTCACCACGGCTGAGGCCATTCCCACCTGGGTGGACCTCGACCCGGACATCCGGCTGGTCGACCTGCCGGCGGCCCTGGCGGACCCGGCGACGCCAGCCGACCGCCGGGCGATCTACCAGGCGGCGGAGGACCGCATCCGCGGGCATCTGCGGGTCCGGGGCGCAGCATCGAGCGGCCTGACCGTGCCGGGGCCGATGGCCCCTCCGGTTTCGCCGATCGGGTAGATCCTCGGGGTGGGTTCGGAAATCCGTCCGGTCGGTGGCCACGTCGTCCTGGCATGACCAGGGGGACGGACCGGCAGCCGGCCTTCGTGGCATCCTGTCGGGCGTGGAGCCGGTCCGGCGAGCCCGGGTCGACCGCGACGACCGAGCAGAGAGAAGCGGGCAGGCGCCGTGTCGCAGAGCAGCAAGTGGACGTGGGCGGCGTTGGTCGTCGCCCTGGTCGCCGCGGGTGTGGTCGTGGACGCGGTCAGCCGCCCCGACGACTCCAACTCGATCGCCGCGCCGGTCGTGGAGGCCGGCCGGCCCGGCCCGGTGTCGGCCGACTCCGCCGAGCTGACCTACACCCGGCTCGCCGGGCCGGACCGTACCCAGGTCCGCGACGCGTCCGGCCGGGTGCTGGCGGTGTTCACCGACGGCGCCCGTACGGTGCGGATCTCCGGCCCCCGGCGTACCTTCACCGACCCGCGCTTCACCAGGGCGTCGGTCACCACCGACGCCTGGATCCGGCTGGCTCCGCGGACGTGGCGGGAGGGGTCGGAGAAGGCTCCCTGGTTCCGGCCGTGGCTGGACGGGGCGCTGCGCAACCTCGGCCGGGACGCCCTCGCCATCTCGATGGACTACCTGGACGGTGTGCCGAGCCGCACCGACCCGAAGGGGCGGCGGTTCGCCGGTGACGCCTCCTTCGGGCCGCTCGACGCCGCCGACCCGGACGGCCGGGCGGAGGACTCGGACTTCCACGACTACCTGGGCGTGGAGTGGGACTTCCCGGACAGCGGGCCCGCGCGTCCGGCCGCGGGCCGCCTCGGCAGCCTCGACTCCTCCGGTCTCATCCGGATGGTCTACGGCCACCGGATGGGCTGCCTGCTGCGCGGCACCGACACCAGGGGGCCCGGGCTGCCGCGTCACGCGTTCGCGATCGCCGGCTTCGGCCCCGGCGCCGTGCTGGTTCCGAACACCGGCCGGGCGGTCCGCGACTACGGCGTCCTCCAGGAGGGCGACCTGGTCTTCTTCAACGACGGCGGGTCGGCCGGCACGGCCATCACGCGGTCGGGCATCTACCTCGGCGTCGACGACACCGGTCACCACCGGTTCCTCTCCAGCCAGGCCAAGGCGGACGGCCCGACCTTCGGCGGCGACTCGGTGCTGGACGGGTCGGTCTGGTCGGGCCGGTTCCTCACCGCCCGCCGGATCTGACGGGCTGCGACCCGCCCCGGGCGGCCGCCGGCTCAGCGGCCGAGGATCAGGTCCAGGTGGGGATTGGTGAGGACCCGGCCCGGGTCCAGCCGGTCGCGCAGCGCCAGGAAGTCGGCGAACCGGGGGTACGCGGGCGCGAGCGACGCCGCGTCGCGGTAGTGCAGCTTGCCCCAGTGTGGACGGCCACCCAGCGCCGTCGCCATCTCCTCCACGGCCCGGAAGTACGGCTCGTACGGCATCCCGACGTACTGGTGCACGGCCAGGTACGCCGAGTCCCGCCCGTAGCCGTGGGAGAGCCAGATGTCGTCGGCGGCGGTGAACCGCACCTCGACCGGGAAGAGCACCTTGAACGGCAGCCCGTCGACGATCCGGCGCAGTTCGTCCAGCGCCGTGGGCAGGGCCGCACGCGGCAGGGCGTACTCCATCTCCACGAAGCGGACCCGGCGCGGGGTGCAGAAGACCCGGTCGGAGCGGCCGGTGTAGGTGCGTTCGGTGAGCGCCCGGGCGGAGACCGCGCTGATCCGGGGGGCCAGCGCCGGCACCGCGCGACCCAGCCGGCAGGCCCCGGCGAAGACGGTGTTGGACAGGAAGTCGTCGTCCAGCCAGCCGCGCCAGCGGGACAGCGGCCGGTCGTCGGTGGGTACCCGGTCGTTGGTCTTGACCTGCACCCGGTCGGTGTACGGGAACCAGTAGAACTCGACGTGGTCGTGCGCCTCGACCAGCTCGGGCAGTTCGGCGAGCACGGCGGCCAGCGGCGCGGGCCGTTCGTGCGCCCGCAGGGTGAACGCGTCGACGCAGCGCAGCGTCACCTCGACCAGCACCCCGAGCGCGCCGAGCCCGACCCGGGCGGCGGCGAAGACGTCGGGGTGCTCGTCGGCGGAGCAGCGCAGCACCTCGCCCGTGCCGGTGACCAGGGTGAGGGCCTCGACGAAGGTGGAGAGGCAGCCGTACGCCGCGCCGGTGCCGTGGGTGCCGGTGGAGATCGCGCCGGCGACGGTCTGCGCGTCGATGTCGCCGAGGTTGGGCAGGGCCAGGCCGTGCGCGGCGAGCAGTTCGTTGAGCGCGTGCAGGGTCGTCCCGGCCGGCACGGTGACCGAGTGACCGTCGACCCGGACGCCGGTGTCCAGATCGGTCAGTTCCATCAGCCGGCCGTCGGGTACAGCGATCGGGGTGAACGAGTGGCCGCTGCCGACCACCCGGACCCGCTCGCCCGCGCCCGCCGCGTCCCGGACCGCCTCGGCGACGCCGTCGACGGTGCTGGGGCGCAGGATGGCGGTGGCGACGCTGTGCTGGTTGCCGGCCCAGTTGGACCAGGCAGGGATGGTGACGGCCATCTACGCTCCTCGAGTGAATATGAACTGACTTCATATCAGGAACGTTGTACCTGGTAAACACCGCAATCAAGGCCCGCTCGTTGTACCGGTAGTCACGGCTTCGTGACATATGGATATGTTTTCCGTCGAAGGGGGGTGGCGCCGAGTGTCCACACCAGCCGCCACGACCGGGCCGCTGCGCCGCGTTCCGGTGCAGGGTCGAAGTGTCGCGCGGGTCCAGCGGATGTTGGACGCCTGTGCCGAACTCGTCGACGAAGTGGGGTACGAGGGACTGACCACCACACTGCTCGCCGAGCGCGCCGAGGTGGCGATCGGGTCGGTCTACCAGTTCTTTCCGGACAAGCGGGCGATCGTGCAGGCGTTGACCCTGCGCACGATGGAGTCCTACCTGCAGCGGCTCGACGAGCGGTTCGCCTCCGACGACCTGACCCACTGGTGGGACGGCGTCGACGCGGGGATCGACGAGTACATCACGATGCACCGCACCGTCCCGGGGTTCCGTACCCTGCACTTCGGCGACGTGGTCGACCTGCACCTGCTCGATGAGCGGCGCGACAACAACGGCGTGATCGCCGACCAGTTGGCCCGGGTGTTGACCGAGCGGTTCGGGATGACCGACGAACCGCGGCTGCGGTTCTGTCTGGAGATCGCCGTGGAGGCCGCGGACGCCCTGATCAAGCTGGCGTTCCGCCGTAGGCCGGAGGGGGACGAGCGGGTCCTCGCCGAGGCCAAGGCGCTCATCCGGGAATACCTGCACCGCCACGTCGAGGCCGAGGCCGAGGCCGTCCCACAGGCCTGACCGATCCCGGGTGACGGGCCGCGCCTACAGGAAGGCGTGGCCCTCCCCGCGGTAGGTGGGGACGGCGCCGACGATCGTGTCGCCGTCGAGCAGGTGCAGCTCGTTGACGTGCTCGCAGAGCTCGCCGGCCTTGGCGTGCCGGAACCAGACCCGGTCGCCGATCCGCAGCCGGTCCGCCGCCGCGCCGGCCAGCGGGGTCTGCACCTCGCCCGCGCCCTCGGTGCCGACCAGCGCCAACCCGCTCGGCAGCCAGGGCCGGGGCAGCCGGCTGCCGGCGGCCGGACCGGAGGCGATCCAGCCGCCGCCGAGCACCGTGGCCAACCCGGGCGCCGGGCGGCGGACCACCGCGCAGGCGAAGAAGGCCGCCGGGGTCGGCCGCCAGGCACGGTACGCGTCGAAGAGCGTCGGCCCGTACAGGCCGGATCCGGCGGTGACCTCGGTGACCGCGGGATCGGCGCTGGTGGCGGCGACGCTGCCGGTGCCCCCGCCGTTGACGAACTCCAGGTCGCCGTGTTCGCGTACCGCGGCGACCGCCGCGCCCCGGCGGGCCAGCAGTTCCCGGTACGACCCGCGCTGGGCGATGCGGATCGCCGTGCCCAGGGCGGCCTGCCCGGGCGGGGCGTCCCCGAGACCGGCGATCTGCGCCTCGTACGACATCAGTCCGACCAGTCGGAAGCCCGGCCTGCCGGCGACGGCGGCGGCCAGCGTGCCGGCGGCCGGGGCGCTGTGCACGGGTGACCGGCGTACCCCGACGTGCACCCGCCCGCCCAGGGGTCGCCACGAGGCGTCCAGGTCGAGGCAGATCCGCAGCTGCGCCCGGCGGCCGGGGGCGCGTACCGCGTCGACGAGGTCGAGCTGTTCGGTCCCGTCGACCATCAGGGTCACCGCCGCGGCGAGATCCGGGTCGTCGGCGAGCGTGGCGAGCGCCCCCCGGTCGGCTGTCGGATAGGCGACCAGGGCGTCCCGGGTCACGCCGGACCGGACCAGCCAGATCGCCTCCGGCAGGGTGAACGCCATCACGCCGGCCCAGCCGGGGTGACCCAGCGCACGGCCGATCAGCTCGCGGGCGCGGACCGACTTGCTGGCCACCCGGACCGGCTTGCCCGCGGCGCGTCCGGCCAGCGCCGTCGCGTTGGCGTCGAAGGCGCCGAGGTCGAGCACCGCGTACGGCGGGTCGAGGTGTGCGGTCGCCCGGTCGAGGCGCTCGCGCAGGGTGTCGCTGTCGATGGCCACGGATGCACGCTAACTGTCCGGGGGAGCGATGCGAAACACCCTCACGTACGGCCGGGCTGCGGTCGCCGGTCCCGGCGGCCTACGCTCGGCGAGCAGGAGAATGTCGCCGGTGGGGAGGCCCCCCACCGGGTCTAGAGTGTTCCACCGGGACTGCCCAGCGTTGGGCCGGCACGTGGAGGTACGGCCATCGAAAGCCAGCAGAACGGCGAGTCGTCCGGCGTGTCGTCGTCCGAGCCGCAGGGCGGCGCGGGAAACCAGAGCGCCGCCGACCGGTCCGGCGCCGCCGCGATCCGCTCCGTGCTGCGCATCCGGCCGTTCCGGCGGCTCTGGATCGTGCTCGGCGCGGCCTCCTTCGGCGACTGGCTCGGTCTGCTCGCCACCTCGGTCTTCGCCGCCGCGCAGGTCTCCGGCAGCACCGCCCAGGGCGCCGCGTTCGGCGGTGTGATCGCGGTCCGGCTGCTCCCGGCGCTGGTGCTCGGCCCGGTGGCCGGCGTGCTGGCCGACCGGTTCGACCGCCGCTGGACGATGGTCATCTGCGACCTGCTGCGCTTCCTGCTCTTCGCCTCGATTCCCCTCGTCGCGCTGCTCGGCGTCAGCGGCGGCGTGGTGGTCGGCTGGGCGGCGATCGCCACCTTCCTGATCGAGTCGATCACCCTGCTCTGGATCCCGGCCAAGGAGGCCGCGGTCCCCAACCTGATCCCGCGCGCCCGGCTGGAGACCGCCAACCAGCTCACCCTGATCACCACGTACGGCCTGACCCCGGTCGCCGCCGCGATCGGCCTGGCGGTGCTGGACCGCAGCGTGCGGGGGATCACCGGCGGCGAAATGCCCGGCTGGGCCGAACCGGCCCAGCTCGCCCTCTGGTTCAACGCCTTCTCCCGGCTGGCCACCGCGCTGGTGGTGCTCTTCGGCATCAAGGAGATCAGCCAGACGCAGGCTGACGAGCAGGAGCGCACCGGGCAGGGCATGATGAGCCAGTTCACCGAGGGCTGGAAGTTCATCGGCCAGACCCCGCTGGTCCGCGGCCTGGTGCTCGGCATCTTCGGCGCGTTCGCCGGCGGCGGCATCGTGATCGGCACGGCCAAGTTCTTCGCCGCGTCGCTCGGCGCCGGTGACGCCGCCTTCTACATGCTCTTCGGCGCGATCTTCGTCGGCCTGGCGATCGGCATCGGGCTCGGCCCGATGATCGTCCGGGACATGTCCCGGCGCCGCTGGTTCGGCATGAGCATCGTGCTGGCCAGCGCCTCGGTGCTGGTGCTCGCCTTCGCCATCCACCTGTCGATGGCGATCCTCGGCGCGATCCTGGTCGGCGCCGGCGCCGGGATGGCCTTCCTCGCCGGCACCACGCTGCTCGGCGGCGAGGTCGCCGACGAGGTGCGCGGCCGGGTCTTCGCGGTGGTGCAGATCGGCACCCGGCTGGTGCTGATCCTGGCCATCGGGCTGAGCAGCCTGCTGGTCGGGGTCGGCGGCTCCCGCAAGCTGACCATCGCCGACCTCGGCATCTCCGTCTCGTCGACCCGGCTGCTGCTGCTCGCCGCAGGCGCCGCCGGCATCTTCGCCGGAATCAGCGCGTTCGGGCAGATGGACGACAAGAAGGGCGTACCGGTCCTGGCCGACCTCTGGGGCTCGATCCGGGGCCGTCCGCTGATGCCGGCCGAGCCCTTCGTCTCCAACGGCCTCTTCGTGGTCTTCGAGGGCGGCGAGGGTGCCGGCAAGTCCACCCAGCTGCAGGCGCTCGCCGAGCGGCTGCGCGTGCGGGGCCGGGACGTGGTGGTCACCCGCGAGCCGGGGGCCACCGCCGTCGGCGCGCGGATCCGCTCCCTGGTGCTGGAGAACTCCGGCGACGAGGCACCGTCGCCGCGCGCCGAGGCGCTGCTCTACGCCGCCGACCGGGCGCACCACGTCGCCACCGTCGTCCGGCCCGCGCTGATCCGCGGCGCGATGGTGATCAGCGACCGGTACGTCGACTCCTCGCTGGCCTACCAGGGCGCCGGCCGGACCCTCCCGGTCCAGGAGGTCTCCTGGCTCTCCTCCTGGGCCACCGGCGGGCTCAAGCCGGACCTGGTGGTGCTCCTCGACGTCGACCCGCACACCGGGATGTCCCGCGTCGCCGCCCGCAACCAGGGCGCCGACCGGCTGGAGGCGGAGTCGCTCGCGTTCCACGAGCGGGTCCGCTACGCGTTCCTCGACCTCGCCGCCAACGACCCCAAGCGTTACCTGGTGCTCGATGCGTCCCGGCCGGCCGAGGAGCTCGCCGCCCTGGTCGCCCGCCGGGTCGACGAGTTCCTGACGGACCCGGCCGGTATCGTGCACCCGCGCCCGGCGCACGGGCCGGACACCTCGGTGCAGCCCGAGTTATCCGACTCGGAGCTGGTGACGATGGAGCACCGGACCTGATGCCGGACGTCTTCGCCGACCTGGTCGGCCAGGACGAGGCGGTCGACACGCTGCGTCGGGCCGCCGCCGGGGCCGCCGCCGTGCTGCGCGCCGCCCACCGACCGGCACCCGTGCCCGCCGGTCGGGCCGGGGACGACCTGGACGCCCTCGCCGAGGAGGCCGACGCCGACGGGCCGGCCCGGACCGGCCCGACGTCGACCGGCCTCGACCCGGGCGCCGGCATGACCCACGCCTGGATCTTCACCGGGCCGCCCGGCTCCGGCCGTTCGGTCGCCGCCCGGGCCTTCGCCGCCGCCCTGCAGTGCGTGCACGGCACCGGCTGCGGCGAGTGCCCCGGCTGCCACACCACGCTGGGCGGTACCCACGCCGACGTCCGGCTGGTGGTGCCCGAGGGGCTCTCCATCGGGGTGGGCGAGATGCGCGCACTGGTGCTCCGCGCCGCCAGCACCCCGTCCGGCGGCCGGTGGCAGGCCGTGATCATCGAAGACGCCGACCGGCTCACCGAGGCGGCCGGGAACGCCCTGCTCAAGGCCATCGAGGAGCCCCCGCCGCGGACGGTCTTCCTGCTCTGCGCCCCGTCCACCCACCCGGACGACGTGTCGGTGACCATCCGGTCGCGCTGTCGGGTCGTACCGCTGCGGCAGCCGCCGGCCGACGCGGTGGCCGAGGTGCTGGCGCGGCGGGACGGCATCGCCCCCGACGTGGCGCAGTGGGCCGCGGCGGCCGCGCAGGGGCACGTCGGGCGGGCCCGGCGGCTGGCCCGCGACCCGGAGGCGCGCAAGCGCCGGGACGCCGTGCTGGCCGTGCCGCGCCGGCTGACCGGGGTGGGCACCGCGCTGGACGCCGCGTCCGCGCTGATCGAGGCGGCCGAGGCGGAGGCGGAGGCGGCCGTCGCGGAGTCCGACGCCGCCGAGCGGGCCGCGTTGCAGACCGCGCTCGGCGCGGGCGGCACCGGCCGGGGCGCCGCCGGCGCCGCCCGGGGTTCCGCCGGCCAGCTCAAGGACCTGGAGAAGCGGCAGAAGTCGCGGGCCACCCGGGCGCAACGCGACGCGCTGGACCGGGCCCTGGTCGACCTGGCCGGCTTCTACCGGGACGCGCTCACCATGGCGCTGGGCGCGCCGGTCGCCCCGGTGCACACCGACACCGCCGCGCTGGCCGAGGCGGGCGCGCAGAAGTGGGCGGCCGAGGGCGCCCTGCGGCGACTGGAGGCGGTACTGGAGTGCCGGGCCGCGATCGAGGCGAACGTCAAGCCGCGGATCGCGGTGGAGGCGATGATGCTCTCCCTCTGGCGGGGCTGACCGCCGTCATCCACAGGGCATCGACAGGCGTTGTCGGCGTGGGGTACGGTCCGGGGTGCCGTGGTGACGACAACGACACGCTGGGTGAGATCAGCCGGGGGGAGAATCGATGCCGCGCGAGATCGACGAGGCGTGGATCGAGGAGGCGGTGCGGCGCTACCGCCGGATCGAGTCCCTCCAGGCCGAGTTCGACCAGGCGGTGGCCACCGTCGAGGTGACCGTCCGCTCGCCGGACGGGCTGGTCGAGGTGGTGGTGACCGCCGGCGGCCGGATCACCGACGTCCGCTTTCTCGGGCCGCTGCACGCCCGGCAACCCCGCGACGTCGCCGGCTCGGTGCAGGCCGCGGTCACCGCCGCCGAGGACGCGGCCCAGTGGGCCCGGGAGAAGCTGCACAACGAGACCTTCGCGGCGTACCGGCCGTTGACGGGGGCCTGAGATGGAGACCCTGCGCGCCCTCGCCGCCCGCCTCGACGACGCCAGCGACACCCTCGCCGCGCTCGCCCGCACGGTGACCGCCAGCGACCCCGCCCACCCCGCCTTCGGGGCGCACGCCCCCGGCCGGCCGGGCGAGATCGGCCGGGCCCTGCACCGGCAGTGGACCACCGCCACCGGCGACCGAGCCCGGGAGGCCGGCGCGGCCGCCGCCCGGCTGGCCGCCGCCGCGGCCGCCGTGCGCAGCGCCGCCGGCCACTACGCGGCCGCCGACGACACCGCCCGCCGCCGGCTGGCCGGAGAGCGGT
>NZ_JBAKHO010000036.1:0-61231 GCF_036902735.1 Micromonospora lacuserhaii
GGACCCGCCACCAACCAGCCTAAACCCGCACTCCGAGCAGTGTCTTGACATAAAGGGGTGCCATGAGCGAGTGTTCGTCGGCGCGAGGGTTACTGGAAGATTGCGGCTATGACCAAGAACGGCTCGCCCGTCGTGCTGGGCGTCAGCAAGGAGGACCACCACCGCTTCAGCAAGCAGCCCTGCGAGAGCATCACGCTTGTGGAGGGCCTGGGTGTCGACGGAGACGCCCACGCCGGCGCCACCGTGCAGCACCGCTCGCGCGTAGCCGCAGACCCCACGCAACCCAACCTGCGCCAGGTGCACCTGATCCACTCCGAGTTCTTCGACGAGGCCCGAGCGCACGGATACGAGCTCTCCCAAGGGAGCCTTGGCGAGAACGTCCTGACCGCGAGACTGGACATATTGGGGCTGCCGCGCCACACCCGTCTACACCTGGGTGAGCGGGCCGTCGTACGGGTCACGGGCCTGCGCAACCCATGCCAGCAGATCAACGATTTCCGCTCGGGCTTGCTCAAGGTCGCCGTCTCCCGCGCCGAGAACGGCGAGCTAGTGCGTAAGGCCGGGATCATGGGCGTCGTGGAGCAGGGAGGGACCGTCTACCCCGGCGACATCATTCGCGTCGAGCTCCCGCCCGAGCCCCACATCCCCCTCGACCGCGTCTAACCCTGACACGCTCAATTCGGCACGTCCGGACAGCACCCGGGCCAGCTCGGCGGGACGCTGCGTAGCGCGCGCCTCGCGGCAATAGCGGACGTTGTCGATCCGATCGCGGCGGGGTGATCCTCAGCTGGATTCGCCGGCTTGGCGAGTAGGAGTCGGCGGTCGCCACCGGCGCAGGAACGTGTGCCGCGGCATCTGGGGGCACCGTACGTGGCAACGTGCCGGCGACCGGCGCGCACGCAGGGCGGCAGATCCGGAAGTTCCAAGCACGAGGCTGGAATCATGGATGAATGCTGAAGCCGCCCGAGCCTGACCCCGATCTTGACCCGTTTCGAGGCGGGGTGGCCGTTTTGCGGCGGGACGGCGAAGTGGCCGGCCATGTGGCGACGCAGGTTGGTACGTTCTGGGCGCCCTTGAGCTTCTCCCGCCGTCGTCAGTGGTGGGTCTGGTTCATTGTCGTGTGGGCCAACGGGGATCGCGAGCCGCTCGGCGAGGACTACCCGCCGTGGACCGTGGTCGGTGAGATGTTGTCGGGGACCTTCTCCCGGGGACAGGATGACGCGCACGGTGGGAGCTACACCGTTGACTGGCTGCCGGAGGAAGCGCGCCACGAGACGCTCTCGGCGCTCGGAATCCGGCCGGAGGATTTCTGACCGGCTCGATCTGGGTGGCTTGCTCATCGGCCAGTCCGGACGCGCACAAAGGGGTCGCCGCCGTGACGGCCCGTAGCGCTCGATCAGCGGCAAGAGCGGGCGGCAGGCCAGGGCGCGTCTAAAGCGGATCCAGAAGCAGCACGCCATCCGGTGAGTAGAAATACTCGCGCACATGCCGAGCCCAGTCTTCGATCTTCGGGTCTTCCCACTGCGACAACCACTCAGAAAGATGCGCGTGCTCGTCGGTGTGTCCGTTCTCGAGGAGCCACCGAAGCGTTTCGCATCTGCCCGCTCCGAAGATGGCCTGGGCATCGAAGCCGGTGCCTAGGTCTATCTCACCCGTGCGGAACTTCGCTCCATACAGGCGGGGTGAGTCCGCGGGATCACCGATCAGGAACAGCAGGAAGGCCGTCACGTAGATCTGCTCGTACTCGTCGCTCTCGCCCGTGTCCGGACCTTCGCGCCACGTCCTTTCGAGGTCGAAGATCTCTCGGAGCATCGCGTGGTGGGGGCCAGGGTCATCTACGTCAACCATCCGGAGCGCCTTCCGACGCGAAGCCGGACTCGAGAGGTTCAAAGACTCGGCCATGGGTGCACGCTAGTTGGAGTGCGCACTCATCGGCAGTTGAGGACATCACAGACTGACCCAACGCGACCCATGAGCGCTGAAGCCTTCAGGGCCGCCGAAGAGCTGACGGTTCGGGTTCGCCGAAGAGGTCAGCGCCCAGGAAGCCCTGGTCAGAGGGTTGACGGTGGGATTCGAGTCTCAGCTTTCGGGATCCATGCCGGCGCCAGCACGGGAGAGCCCAGAGCCATACGTCGATGCGGCAAAACTCTCTTGACTGGCGCCAGCGGTCCCCAGGACGACAGCCAGCACCAGCCAGGCGAGTAGCAGTCAAGCCTGACCACTTCGGTCTTCTTTGGGAGGTCACGCCGCGATGGGGGCGAGCTGCCACGTGGTGCCGTTCCTGGTAGCGCTCGCCGACGACCCGGCCACCCACTGAGGCCCACCCGGTGATCGGGCCCGGATCAAACAGCTGGTGCTACGCGGCGCACGGCTCATCGTCATCGACCCCCGCCGCATCGACCTCGCCGACGGCGGACATGCACGTCCAGGCCAGACCGGGATCCAATGTCGCCGTCTTCAACGGCATCGCCCGGGTGCTGCTCGACGAGGACTTACTCCGCACCCTAGCCAGCGGGCTCGCCGACCTCACCGCGCTGTTGGCCGGCTATCCACTGCGGGTCGGTGGTCACCTCCAGCACGGCAGCGATTCGCCTCGGCGCGCGGGGCGGCTAGACATGGCCGGCGGGCGGGCCGGAAATGGCGTCGGGCACCGGCTCCAGGAACCGGTGCCCGATGGGGGAAAGGCGCGATCAGGCGGAGTAGCCGCGGGTGGCCATCCAGTTCGCCAGGTCGATGGTGGTCATCCAGTAGGAGGCGGTAGCCGGATTTGCCGAGTCGGCGATCCGGACGGTCCGGCCGTCGTCCTTGTAGCCGACCACGGCGATGTAGTGGCCACCGGGGAATGAGTGCCAGCCGCCGTCGGTGTCGGTGGCGGCGCCGACGGTGTTGGCGACCACGGCACGGCCGTCGGTGATGGCGTTGACCACGTCGGCTTGGAGCTGGTCCATCTGTGCCGGGGTGGCCTGGCCGGGGATCGTGTGGGTCCGGTACGGATTCCCCTTGACCATCTGGTTGAGCCCGCGGGTGGTGTCTTCGGCCGAGTTCGTTCCGTTCACGCCGGCGTTCAGCGGGGCAACCATCGCGTCCTGGGTGGTCTCGACGCCGCTCGCGCTGAGCGCGTTGCGCACCGCGGCCGGGCCGCAGTTCCAGTAGGCGGTCTGCGCCTCGTAGGTGTAGTCGAGGACCTTGGTCGATGGCGGCTTGGGCTTCGCATTCTTGGTCACGTCCGGGTCCGTCGTGGCGTTGGTGCTGGCCTTCGCGGACGGCGAAGGGGCGGCGATCCGGGCCTCACCACGGGTGGCGGCCTCGCCGAGCCGGGGGGCCAGCTCGGCAGCGGCGGCGGTATTCACCTTGTGTGCCGGGGTGTCGCCGGTGACGGCGAGCGCCGTGCCGACGCCGCCGGCCAGGACGAGCGCCGCAGCGGAGCCGGCGATGATCTGGTACGGGCGCTCGGTCACGACACGCCGCAGCTGACGCTTCATTCGGTGCTTCATGTGTTCCTCCACGAGGGCCTGAGCGACACACGCCGGCCCAGCGCGCGGATGGGTTCACGCGCGTTCGTGGGCGGGGTGGCCGCGGGGAGTGGGAGCGCCGGGTGCGCCGGGCTCTGCGGGACGGTTACCGGATCCGCATTCGCCGGTCAGGCGAGGGCCGGCACCGCGGCGCCGTGGAGGGGGATGGATCGGAGGTTGGTTCGCACGAGGTTGGAACTCCTTCCGTGGCCGCCTACCGGGTTAGCTGACGGATTCGGGCGGGAAGTACGCCCTACCACGGGCCGTGGCCCGCGGATTCACCCCGGTGTTGCACTGGGTCCCCGGTTCGTGAGATCACGATTGAGCGGGTCGGCACGGCGTCGCCATTTGCGATCGAAAACCGCACCGGACGCGCTGACACTACCGGCGGGTACGTCACCCATCAAGCGACCCCACCTCCTTAAACTTCGATCACCATTACTCTGACCGGAACAGCCCGTCACTGATGTCACCCAATGGGATGAGCAGCTATGACGGGACTACCGGGAGGCAACCGGACATCGGGGCGGCGTCGGCGCTGAATTTCTTGCCAATCACCGCGTCCCTTACCCGAATGACCGTTTTCCCGTCGGATGTGAACTCGTCCCGAACCAATTCACATCACAATTCGGCGAACTCGGGTGGGGCGGCGCTACGGCTGGCGGCGACGCTGACACAGTCGGGGCAGGGTTCGGCGCACAGACGTTCATGGAGTGGAGTTGCCGGCGGCGCTCGTGACACCCGGCAGTCAGCGCAGGGCGGTCGGTTGGCGCAGGTAAAGCCCTCGCCCGCGCCTGTTGAACCTCACCACGGCCGGGACCTCAACTTACGGATGTCGACGTGCCACACCAGGTGGGTTCTTGCTCAGGATGTCGGAGCGCCGCCGGCGGGTCGGTCGGGAGTCGGTTCCACGGCCAGGTTGGCCTCGACATCGGTAGCCATTGGGGACATGTAAGCCGGTCCACTCGAACAACGGCCTGGCTTGGCAACCAGTTGATAATCCGCAACATCGCCGCTGGTGGGGGCTCACCTCCCGCTGCCTTGGCGATCGGCTGTCTTCCCGGCGGAAGGACGGCGAGGAACCAGCGGACGTGCGGGTTCGCTGGTAGGTCACGAAAGCGGGCGGGCGCCGACGGCGCCCGCCCGCCCGCTTACTCGTAGCAGCGTCAGCCGAGCAGGAACGTTTGGGTCTGGGGGTTCAGCATCGGCAGCTTCTTGGCCCCGGCCGTCTGGGGGCCGCTGAACCGGATCACGTCGACCCCACGCGAGATGTCGTTGGCAACGATCAGGCCGTTGTACCAATAGGTCGACCACTGGTTGGACTGCATGTCGTAGTACCCGATCTCCTTGGGATTGTTCGGGTCGGTCAGGTCGACCACGGAGGTTCCCGAGCCGTAGGCGGAGGCGACCAGGATGTTGCGGCCGGCAACCGGCACGTAGTTGAAGTTGTGGTAGGTGCTCGGCTGGGCGCGCGGGATGCGCAGGTGGCTCAGCGGCGTGCTGGGGTCGTCGACCGCGTACGTCCAGATTGCACCGAACGGCTCCTGCGCGGGCCCGAAGTACTCGTCGCCGAAGGTGACGTACTTTCCGTCGTGAGTGAACGCCGCGCTGTGCCAGATGTCCACGTCGGGCGAGTCGATGTTGGCGATCACGCGGGGGGCTAGGGGGTTGCTGATGTCCCACAGTTGGCCCTGGGACAGGCAGGCCGCGGCGGCGAGCTTGCGCGGGGTCAGTACCTGGATGTCGTGGCAGGCGAAGAAGTCGCCGGACGCGCCGGAGAAGAGGTCGATCCCCTTGATGGTGGGCTCCGCGACGACCGTCGCGGCGAGGCCGGCGGCGGCGTCGCCACCCGGTACGTCGATCACCGAGATGCGCTCGAACGGGGCTCGGCAGTCCGGTCCGATGTTGCTGGCGCTCAGCGGGTACGACGCGACGTAGATGTAGGTGCCGCCGTCCTCGCGGGGCACGAGGGTGTGGGTGTGCGACCCGCAGTCTGTACGGATCGCTTGGAGGAACTGCGGCGCCGTCGGGTCGCTGACGTCGAAGACGCGGATCCCTTCCCAGGCGCCGGTGGTGGAGGCGGTGACGTTGCGGGATCCCACGCAGCCCGGCGTGCTCTGCGGGGTGTCCACGGACAGGAACAGCAGGTCACCCCAGACCGAGACATCGCCCTGGGGGCCGTTGCAGTGCACGTCGGCCAACTCGACTGGGGTACCCGGCTCAGAGATGTCGATGATGCGGAAGCCGCCGTAGTGGCCGGCAAAGACGAGGTTGCCGGAGAAGGCGAGGTCGGAGTTGACGCCACCGGTGTGCTCATCGGTCGAGAGCAGGTGCATGTTCGGGCTGTAGCCGTCAGCGGAGCTGCTGGGCGGAGGCGGCGGGACGGACCCGTCGTCCCACGGCTCGTGCGCCTCGGCCGGTGATGCCATCACGGCGAGCAGGATCGCCGCGCATGCCACGGCGAGTGATCGGATTCGGAAAGGTCTACGCACGGCGCCCCCTCACGTCGGGCGTGTCGCCAGATGACGCGATCACGCAGGTGATAGTCACACTGTCAAATATCTTCATATGTCGCTAGACCCTCGGCGAAAACAAACTCGAGCGCAGCTGACGGCCCCGGGTCAGATCGTCGCTTTGCTGACGTGTGGCGATGCACGGGGGGAGGCGAGTACAAATTTGCCCCGACAGCACGATCATGGTGACGCGACCATGCCGGTCACCTGCCGTCGTAGATCAGCCGGTGGGTCGGCGGGCGACCAGTTCGACAGCAGGACTGTTCAGACGCCTGGGACGCACCTCGAGGCTGACATCGACGAAGCCCGCCGCTCCCACGTCATCGGCCAGTTGCTCTGGTGAGTTGTGTTGAGCACGTGGCGATGCACCGCAATGGCCAACCGCCCACCGGGCTGCAGCACGCGGTACGCCTCAGTCAGGCCAGCCCGTCGGTCCCACAGCATTACGTTGTTGACCGAGATCATCGCGTCCATGCTCCGGTCGGCACAGCCGGTGTGCTCGGCGCTGCCATCGCGGATCTCGACCACACCAGCGGCGATCGCCTCGGCGCAGCGGGCAGCGGGCAGCGGGCAGCGGGCAGCTGGCGCATGGTTGCCGACGGGTCGACGCCAACTAGGCGTCCAGTTCGGCCGACACGGCCGGCGGCCAAGGCGAGGCCGAGGCCTGGTCCATGTCCCACCACCAGCAGGTGGGCACCGGCCTGTAGTGCTATACGTTCCAGGATTTTCGTCATGCCGTCCATCCTGCATCGGTGGCCAGAGTTGGCACTCCGAACGACTTCGCCTGCGTCCCTCCCACCTGTCGATCGTCGGGCCTGACCCACCCCTACTATCGACAGATAGTAGTTGCCCTAGGATGGCGACCGCATCAGGTGGGACCGATGTGTGGGCCGCAGGTCCACGGGTTCCTCGGGCGGAAGGATCAACAGTGCCTTTCCAGTGGCGTCGCCGGGCGGCCTGACCTTGCTTGCCGCATCATCGGGTCTTGCCTGTCATCAGCCGTCAGCACGCGGCGCTGCACGCTGGGTACTGCGGGTGTGGCTAGCGCTGCTTCCCGCCCTCATTGTGGCGCTCGGGTTCGCCTCCCCCGCTGCCGCTCATTTCAAGCTGCTGAAGGCCCTGCCGGCCGATGGCGCGCGGGTCGATGACGCGGTTTCGGAAATCCGGCTGACTTTCAGTGCCGCCGGCACGCCTACTGGAGCTGGCTTCAAGCTTTCCGACGGCAAGGGCAAGGCCGTACCGGCGACCAGCCACACCCCCGACGGGGGCCGTACGTGGCTGGTTCACTCTTCCACTCCCCTGACCACCGGCACGTTCAATCTGGCATGGAGTGTGGCAGCCCCAGACGCCCACCCCCTGACAGGAGACCTCACCTTCACGGTGGCCTCCCCTCCCCCGGCGCCTGGCGTGACCGCCAAACCTCAGATCACAGCCAGCTCGCACGGACATGCCGGCCATGGTGGGCCTGGTATGCCGTCGACGCCGCCGCCTGCCCATTCCGGCGGACACGCTGTTGGCCGTACCGCCGATGCGGATCAGGGGCCTGTGCAGTTCGTCGGCGCCGTCGGGCGGTGGCTGTCCTACGGGGCGACCCTGCTCGGTGTCGGTGGTCTTGTCTTCGCCTTGACCACACTGGTCGGTACTCGCAGTGACATCCGGTTGGTGCAGGTCTGGGTGCGGGCGGCCGGACTGACGGTAGCGACCGGAGCGGTACTTGAGTTGGCCGCTCTCACGGCGGTCTTCAGCGAGGAGGGCACCTTCGCCTCGGCGGCCAGTGTCCCGGCGTTAGCCGCCCTCATCCAGACGCCGGTGGCTGCCGGCCTGGTCCTGCGGCTCGGCGGCGCGGCAGGCATGCTCGTGTCCGGTTCGCTCGAAGCGGCGCTGATCCGGGGTCGGCACGCTGTCGGGCGTCACTCCGTTCCGACCGTCGCCGCCATACCTACCGACTCTCGGCACCTGGCGGCCCCTGCCGCTGGTGGACCGACGGGCGACGGCCTTCAGCGGGTGCGAGCGCGAGCTGTCCGGCCCGTGCTTCTGGGTGTCACCGTTGCGCTGCTGCTGGGTTCCTTCCTGCTCGACGGGCACACCGTCACCGCGGAACCTCGGGTCATCGTCGTGGCGGCCGATGTCGCCCACACCATCGCCGCCGCCGTGTGGGTCGGCGGGGTTCTTCTCCTGGCGGTCCTGCTGCTGGGTCGCGCTCGGCTCGGCGTACCGACGGGTGCCGCCGAGATGGCGGTGCGGTTCTCCATTCCCGCCACTGGCGCAGTAGCGCTGACGGGTGTCGCCGGCGTGGCGTTGACTCTGCTGATCCTGGATCGGCCGGGACACCTCATGGCCACCAGCTGGGGGCGAGTTCTTATCGTCAAGGTGGCGTTGGTGGCGGTTGTTGCCCTCGTCGGGCTCTACAACAGCAGGCGGGTGGTGCCCCGGCTTGACGACCGGGCGATGGACGGCACCCGTCAACTGCGCCGTACCGTCTTGGTCGAAGCGTTGCTGATGCTGGCTGTCCTGCTGGCCACCGCGATCCTCGTCAACGCCGAGACGTAGGCGGCTCGATCTCGTGTGACGACAGGGCGCATGCGCCTGCAAGAGTTATGGGCACGCCGTGGCAGCTCGGGGAGCTCGCGGCAGACGGAAGCCGATGTCACACGGTGGAGCTGCCGTCGTCGCACGCGCCTGCCCTGCTGGTTTCCGAGCTCGGTCCGCACGACCCGTTGACCCGCTCACCGTGTCGGCGCTCGTCACCGATCGGCGCCGGTGGATCAGCCAGGCTTGGACTGATCCACCGGTGGGCGGTCGATTGGGTTGCCCTCGGATCAGCCGACATTTACCGGCTCGGCTTCGGCGTCCGGCTGCCGCCGCGGAGCGCGCAGGGTGAGCCCGGCGGTGACGGTGCCCGCGACGGCGATGAGACCGGCACCGAGGAAGGCGGCGGAGTAGCCGTCGGTCAGGGCGGCCAGGTCGTCGAGCCGGTCGGCGCCGGCTGCGGAGGCGACTGCGGTCATCGCGGCCAGGCCGAGCGCCGAGCCGACCTGGTAGCTGGTGTTGACGATGCCGGAGGCGAGGCCGCCCTCCTCGGGCCGGGCGCTGGAGATCGCCGTGCCCAGTGACGGGATGAACGCCAGCGACATGCCCAGCGCCGCGACCAGCGAGGCAGGTAGGACGTCGACGGTGAAGGTGCCGTCGGGGCGGACCAGGGCGAGCCAGCCGAGCCCGATGGCGAGGATCGCGAGGCCGGTGACCACCATGGGCTTCGGGCCGAAGCGGGCGATGGCCCGCGGGGCGAGCGCGATCATGCCAATCATGATGAGGATCGTCATCGGCAGCAGCGCGGCGCCGCTCGGGAAGGCGCTGTAGCCGAGGACCTGCTGCAGGTAGAGGTTGAGGAAGAACCACATCGGGATCCAGGCCGCCCCGAGGAGCAGTTGGGCGATGTTGGCGGCGGCGAGGTTCGGGGTGCGGAAGATCGACAGCCGCATCAGCGGCTCGCGTCGGGCCGCCTGGATCGCGACGAACGTGGCCAGGGCGACGACGGCTCCGGCGAGGACCAGCCAGGTCTGTCCGGAGGCCCAGCCGACCTCGGGGGCGCGGACGATCCCGTACACGGCGGCGCCGAGGCCGACGGTCACCGTCACGGCGCCGAGCACGTCCAGCGAACCGCGGCGGGTGCCGCCGGCGGGCATCAGGGCCGGGGTGGCCAGCAGCGCGAGCGCGGCGATGGGGATGTTGACGTAGAAGACCCACGGCCAGCTGATGTACTCGGTGATGACGCCGCCGAGGAAGACGCCGGCGGTTCCGCCGGCGGGCGCCGCCGCGCCGTACAGGGCGAGGGCCCGGGTGAGTTCCCTGGGCTCGGCGCCGAAGAGCATCATCAGCAGGGTGAGCGCCGACGGGGCGATCAGCGCCGCACCGGCGCCCTGGACGGCGCGGGCGGCCAGTTCGACCGGAACGCTGTCGGCCAGGCCGGCGGCGGCGGAGCCGATGAGCAGGATGAGCCAGCCGGCGGCGAACATCCGGCGGGCGCCGAGCAGGTCGGACAGCCGGCCGCCGAGCAGCAGCAGGCCGCCGAACGCGACGACGTAGGCGTTGAAGACCCAGGACAGATTCTCGGGTGAGAAGCCGAGGTCCGCCTGGATGCGTGGTAGTGCGACGCCGATGATCGAGGTGTCCATGATGACCATGAACTGGGCGAGGGCGATGAGTCCGAGGGCCCACCAGCGCTTCGAATCGGATGACATCGTGACCACTCCTTCAATTACCCCTAGGGGGTATGGGTAGTAGCAGGTTTGTACCCCCCACCGGTATGCATCGTCAAGTGATCCGGATGACATCCCCAGCACGCACACGGATCGGCCGAGGTCTTGAGACGAATACCGGGTAGGGGTATCTTCAGGCCTGTGGGTCGGCGCACAACCGACCGTCGCCCGGACGGACCCTGCGCACCGTCCCGCCATCATCTGCGACACCGAGGAGATCCCATGTGCGGCAATGAATCGAGCTGCGGCTGTGGCACCGTCACGATCGACAGCGCCCCGGCGGCCCCGAACACCGGCAGCGGCGCCCGGAGCACCTACCAGGTGTCCGGCATGACCTGCGGCGGCTGCGCCAAGAAGGTGACCGGGCACGTCTCCGAGATCGCGGGCGTGACCGACGTCCAGGCCGACGTGGCCACGGGCACCATCACCGTTCTCAGCGAGAACCCGTTGGACACCGCCGAGGTCCGCGCGGTCGTGCAGCGAGCCGGCTACCAGCTCGTGGACTGACCCGCGGGCATCCCGCATCCCCAGGGCGCCGGTGGGCGCCCCCGGGGATGCCGCCTTGCCATCCGTCCCGGCGACGAGGAGAACGAGTTGACCGTCAACGATCGCGCCCGCCACGATGAGCTCGTCGTGTACGGGACCGGCTGGTGCCCCGACGTGCGACGCAGCCGAGCCCTGCTCGACGCCGCCCGCATCCCGTACGTGTACGTCGACGTCGATGAGGACCAGGCCGCGACGCACCTGATCCGTGGTCTGCAGCAGGGGCAACGCCGCATTCCCACCCTGGTCTGGCCGGACGGGAGCTTCCTGGTCGAGCCCACGGACGACCAACTGCGCGCGCACGTGGCCAGCAACGGCCATGAAACCGGTGGCCTCGCCGGCTGACGCCTCCACCGCGCCCGCCGGAGTCCGCCCGGCCGCCTATAGACAGGTGAGGACCGCGGCGAGCATGCCGATGCCCACGGGCGCCCCGAGGGCGGCCGCGGCGAACGCGGTCCGAGTCGCAAGATGGCGGCCGTGTGGGGTGCGCGACTGAAGCCGCTGCAACCGGATTCCCACCTCTCCCCCGGCCATCGACAGCGCGGACGGCGGGTGAGGCGCACCAGCGAAGCTTAAGAGCGCATCTCGCACGGCCGCCTGGCCGCACTCCCGTACGGCCGCGGCGTCCGCGCGCAGCTCGACGAGCAGGCGGACGGCCGCGGGTGCTTCCCGCGTCAGCGGCAGCCAGGGGACGGCCGACGCGAGCCCTTCCACGGCGGACACCAGCAGGTGGTGGCGCTCGCGCAGATGGGCCCGTTCGTGGCTCAGCACCGCGGCGAGCTGATCCGCCGGCAGGTCTCGGGTACAGCTGGCGAGCACGGTCAGCCCGCCGGAGCCGCCGAGGCTGTATGCCAACGGGGTCGGGTGCGGGATCCACAGCACCGCCCCGTCACCGGGCTCGGCCGCGCCGCCGGAGAGAGTCAGCAGATCCGCGTGAGCGCGCCGGGCGCGACATGCCGTCCGTGCGCGGCGGACGCACGACGCGGCGAACTTCATGAACGCCGCGACCATGGTCAGAGCGCCCGCCGCCCCGAGGACCTCACTGAGGGCCGGCGGGCGGCTGGGCTGCGCCCAGTGCCAACACAGCCGGGCTAGGTCATGCAGTGCCCACTCGTGGGCGGCGCCCGGGGCGAGCAACACGGCGACGGCGACGCCGAAGGTGGCCGTCACGGCGACGAGCAGCCCGAGCCAGCCGAGCAGCACGGCGACCGGGTCAGCAACGTGGCGGAAGCAGAATCGCAGCGCGACGGGCCCCCACCAGGCGGCGGCCACGACACCGGCAACCAGTGCCAGCGCGACGCTCACGCCCCGGGCTCCCGCTCGTGTAGCACCTGCTTGAGGATGTGCAGTTCCCGATCCGAGGCCGACCTGGCGAAATGCAGAAGCACCAGGTCGGGGTCCGTACTGGTCTCAAGCACCTGACGCAGCGTGCGAGCGGCGATCTCCTCACGGGTGCCGGCAGGGCGATAACGGTAGGCCTTGCCATCCTTCTCACGCGCTGCCCAACCCTTGCGGTGCAGGTTGTCGAGCACGGTGAGAACGGTCGTGTAGGCCAGAGCACGGTCGGAGGTCAGTGCGTCGAGGACCTCTCTGACCAGCAGGGGTTGGCCGGCCCGCCACAGGACGTCCATGACCGCCGCTTCGAGTCTGCCCAGCTCTGCCACGTGCGCTCCCTTCGCGCCCGCAAGGGTACGCGGGGCGGCTCGCCAGGCCAGCAGGGCGTGCCGGAACCGTGACGGCTGGCGAGCACAGAGGCCCGATACCTCAGGAGCGTCCCGCTGCCTCAGGACGACCTCGATGGTGGCCCATATTCACGAAGGGCGAAAAAGTTGCATTCCGCAATGCCCACAACCTCCCTGGCCAGGCGTATGAAGTGATCCGGGTCAATGCCGTACCCAACCCCCAACGGCACTCCCAGAGGAGCTGCGATGCACAAGAAACTGCTGGCCGCCGCCGGCGCCGCCAGCCTCGCCCTGCTCGTGTTCCCGGCACCCGCCCAGGCCAACCACAGCTGGGGCGGCTACCACTGGGCACGTACCGCCAACCCGTTCACGCTGAAGCTCGGTGACAACGTCAGCTCGCAGTGGGACTCCGCCCTGGCCGGCGCCTCGAGCGACTGGAGCAAGTCGACCGTTCTCGACACCACGGTCGTGACCGGGTCGACCAACCCGAAGAACTGCAAGGGCGTCAGCGGCCGGGTCGAGGTGTGCAACTCCACCTACGGCAACAATGGCTGGCTCGGTATCGCCTCGATCTCGGTCACCGGCGGCACGCACATTACCCAGGGCACGGTGAAGCTGAACGACACCTACTTCAACACCGCCCAGTACAACACTCCGGCGTGGCGCAACCTCGTCACCTGCCAGGAGGTCGGCCACACCTTCGGCCTCGACCACCAGGACGAGAACTTCAACAACGCCAACCTCGGCACCTGCATGGACTACACCAACGACCCGAGCACCAACCAGCACCCCAACCAGCACGACTACGACCAGCTGGTGACCATCTACTCGCACGTCGACTCGACCAGCACGGTCGGCTCCGCGCCGGCCACCGCGTCGGTCGGCAACTCCCCGAAGTCCTGGGGCACGCTGGTCAGCGGCTCCCGCGCCGACCGGCACTCCACCTACGTCCGGCACTTCGCCGACGGCGCCATGGTCGTCACCCACGTGATCTGGGCCTGATCGTCGGGTCGACCGCGGTCGCGGGTTCGCCGCCGGATCGCCGAGCCGCACAGCGGCCCCTCGCCGACTGGGCGAGGGGCCGCTGTGCTGGTGCGGTCAGGCCGAGTAGCCGCGCGAGGCGGACCAGTTCGCCAGATCGGTCACCGACATCCAGTAGGTGCCGTCGCCGACGGGCTGCCACGGGTCGGCGATCTTCAGACGGCTCCCGTCGCTGTCGTAGCCGACGACGGTCAGGTAGTGCCCGACCGGGAAGGACCGCGCGACACCGTCGGTGTCCACGGCGGAACCGATGACGTTGACCACGGGGATGCGTTTCTCGTCGATGGCCTTGGTGACGTCGGCCTTGAGCCGGGCCACCTCCACCGTGCTGGCCGAGTCGTCGGGGATCTCCACGGTCTTGTACATCTGCTCGCCCAGGCTGTCGTTGAGCACGCGGGTGATCTCGAAGGCCGAGGCGGTGCCGGCGAAGGTGGTGCCGAGTTCATTCGCCAGCTTGTCCTGGTCTTCGATCTTTCCTTGCGCGCTCAGCGCGATCCGCGTGGAGGCAGGACCGCAGTAGTAGATGTTGGGCTGCGCCTGGAACGTGTAGTCGTTCACCTGCTTGCCAGCAGCAGCTCTGGCTGTCGCTGCGGCAGCCGCCGGGGTGGCATAGGCAGCTGTCGCCGGACCTGCGGCGATGATGCCGGCAAGAGCCACTCCCGCCGCGGCCACGCATTTTCTCACTACGGCGGAGTTGTGTGTGTGGCTGACCGAAAGCCGTCGGGCAGGGTTGTTCATGTATCGCCTCTCCTCGGGGAGCCGCAGCGGTCACGGACCACTCACCGCTCTTCTCGGGTCGGCACGCGCCTGCGAGCCGGGATGTGCACATGCCGGAGCGTCCGGCTCCGGCATGCGGTAAGCACAACCTGGCGGCACGGTGCCCGCATTCCGCCCGTGAGTCCTCGGCCACAGGGACACAGCACTCGATCGGCCCAGCAATGGTCCAGCCGGGCTCGAACCAGAGTTCGGGCCCGGCCGGACGGGTACGTGCCTACAGGCGGTCGAGGATCTTCTGGAGGGTCTGCACCTCCGCCGCCTGGTCCGCGGCGATCTTGGCGGCGAGAGCCTTGGCGTCCGGGTTGCTGCCATTGGCCTGTTCGGTCTTGGCCATCTCGATGGCGCCGTTGTGGTGGGCGATCATCATTTCGGCGAACTTCTTGTCGAAGTCGGTGCCCTTGGCGGCGGTGAGGTCAGCCATCTCCTGGTCGGACATCATGCCCGGCATGTCGGAGTTCATCCCCGGCATGTCATGACCGGGCGAGGCCGACATCCCCGGCATGTTGTGGCCGCTGGGCGGAGACGCGGGCCTCCCCCACGCCGTCAGCCAGCCCTTCATGGTGGTGATCTCGGGATCCTGGGCGGCCTTGATCTTGGCGGCCAGATCCTTCAGCTCCGGGTCCTTCGCGCGGCTCGGAGCGAGGCCGGCCATCTCGACGGCCTGCTGGTGGTGCGGGATCATCATCTGGGCGAACATGACGTCCGCGTCGTTGAACGTGCCGGTCGCCGCGGACGAGGCGCCGGTTGACGGGCTGCTGTTGGCGTGGTCCATGCCGGCCATGTCGTCGCCCCCGCCGCAGGCGGCGGTGACGAGCAGAGCGGACAGGGCGGCACCGGCAAGGGCGGTCCGGTGCAGGATGGTTCGCTTCATCGAGTGAATGGTCCTTGTCGCTAGTGGTTGGCAGACGGTCCTGTGATGGGGGGCCTGGCGGCTCGCGAGGGTCTATGTCCGCAGAACCGACACCGCGGTCATCTGCAGTCCGAGGGGAGGTCGGGGTGGAGGGTCGTATCCCCGACCCCTCGTCCAGTGCCGGGCGCGTGCGGATACGGGCAGTTCTCGTCGGCATCGCCGGAGCATCGACAGGGAGGCGAGGACGACCGCCGCGCCGAGCACCGCCAGACATACGGCGAATGCGTCGACGCCGTGACCGTGGCCGCCCGAGCCGCTGGGGCTCTGCTCGTCTGCTGGCGCCACGGGTGTGTGGTGCAGGTCCGCCATCGTGCTTTCGACGCCGGAGCCCTTGAGGTTGGGATGGTGGCCGACGGTGTGCATACCGAGAACGCCGAAGGCAAGGGCGACGAGCAGCATCAGCCGCAGGGGCGAGTGCTGCACCGGCCCGCTCGACGCGCCCACCTTCGCGCTTTTCATGCTGTACCAGGATAGTCGGTGCAAATCCGCCTGCCGGAGATCAAGGTCCGTGGACGCCGCATCAAGGGGTCAGGTTCGGGACGTCGAACCAGCTGAACGGTGGCCACGGCAGGTTGCGCAGCACGGTGCTGTAGAGCAGGAAGGCGGCACCGTAGACCCAGTAGACGCGTGGCGAGAACTGCGGCGCGGGCAGCTCCCGCCCGAACCAGGCGACGCCGGCCCAGCGAATGCCCGCGTAGAGAAGGAAGGGGACGGCGATCAGGGCGGCCAGGTGGTGGCGGGCCGCTTCGAGGAGGTCACCGTGCAGCAGGTAGTAGAACATCCGGGTGCCGCCGCAACCCGGACCGTTGATGCCGGTCATCGCGTGCCATAGGCAGGGGCCAGTGGGGTCGGCGACCGGATCGGTCGGATCGAAGCGAAGGACGAACGCCGCCGCCGCGCCGATGGCGCCGGCCAGTGCGAGAGTCGCCGCGCGCTGCGTCGCGCGATGGGGGGAACCCGCCACCTGTCGCATCGCCACCTCCTCGTGTGCCAGGAGAGGACACGTGCCGAGATGGGCAGGAGCGAGCGATCCCGACACGCGTCTACTAATCGCGCATAGTAGTTGGCACACCATGGGCACCCTGCCGAGGGGACCCACACCAAGGAGATCAGCGGTGGCACCTGGTCGCCCACCGGCGGAACCGCCCGGGACACTCCCGTCGCCTTCACCGTGCGCGGGGATCGGCTGTTCGTCGCGACCCGAACGGGTGACGTACGGTTCGGCACCGACTCGGGAGCCAGTGGCAGCCGCTGCAGCCGGGCCTGGCGTAACGGCGGTACCCCTTCCCCACCGCCCCCTAAGCTGAGGCAGTACGAACGAACCCTCACACCACCACCCCGTGCGTACGGAGGTGACCTGTGACCGGCGGTGAGGACCCCGCAGCCGACCGGCCGCCGGGGACGGCCGTGCTGACGGCGCGGGGCCTGCGCAAGTCCTACCGTCGGGGACCGTTCCGGCGGCGTCAGCCTGTGCTGCGTGGGGTGGATCTCGACCTGGGGCCAGGTCAGGTGGTCGGGGTGATCGGTGAGAACGGCTCGGGCAAGAGCACCCTGATGAAGATCCTGGTCGGCGCGCTGCGCGCGGACGCGGGGATGGTGTCGCATCGCGGGCGGATCGGTTACTGTCCGCAGAGCCCGCAGCTGTACCCGCGGCTGACCTGCGACGAGCACTTCGACCTCTTCGGCCACGCCTACGGCATGGCCGACGAGGACACGGAGCAGTCCCGGCAGTCGCTGTACGACGAGCTGGGCTTCGCCCGGTACGCCCGCACCCGGGCCGAACGGCTCTCCGGCGGAACCCTCGCCAAGCTCAACCTCGCGCTGGCCCTGCTGCCGGATCCCGAGCTGATGCTGCTCGACGAGCCGTACGCGAGTTTCGACTGGGACACGTATCGGAAGTTCTGGGACCTGATCGGCGAGCGTCGGCGTGCCGGCCGCGCCGCGCTGGTCATCAGCCACTTCGTGGTCGACGAGGAGCGGTTCGACCGGATCGTGGCCATCACGGACGGCCGGGTGGCATCCCGGTGACCGTCCTGGCGTTCGTGCGGCGCTTCCTCGCCGACTACGCCCGCAACCGCGTCAACCTGCTCCTGCTCGTCGTCGTACCAGTGGTGTTCGTGGCGGTGGTGGCGGGGACGTTGGCCGACGCGGCGCGGATTCTCGGCGGCCGCGGTGGCGCGGCGGTCGAGGATGCCACGGCCGCGTGGTCGGCGGCGTTCCTTGCCGGGATCGGCATGTACTTTCAGAGTGCCGCGACCCGCGACACCGACCAACGGGTGGTGCTCGCCGGGCTGCGGCCGGCCCGCATGGTCGCGGCCCGGCTCCTCACCGGCCTGACGCTGGCCGTGCTGATCAGCGCGATCGCGCTGGTCACGCTCGCGTTCCGGACCGGTATCGACCGCCCGGGGCACGTGGTGGTCGGGACGCTCATGGCGGCGGTCATCTACCTCGGGATCGGCGCGGCCGTGGGAACGCTGGCGCCCAACCCGGTCAACGGCACGGTGGTAGTGCTGTTGATCTGGATCCTGGACGTCTTCCTCGGCCCAGCGATGGGCGCCCAGGAACGGGTGGGCACACGGATCCTGCCGATGCACTTCGTCACCTCGTGGATGGTGAACCTGCCGTCCGGGCATGCCGGGCGGCTCGGGGACGTCGGCTGGGCAACGGTGTGGACCATCGCGGCCGTCGCGGTCGCCTGGACCCTCGAGGTGTGGCGTACCCGCCGCACCGGGCCGCCCCGTCGCCGGCAGCGGCCGGGCGGCTGGGTGGCCCAGCTGGCGGGCGCCGGCCGGGCGGCGTGGCGGGACGCCCACCGCAATCCCGCGCTGTGGGCGCTGTACGTCGTGGTTCCGGTGATCTTCATCCTGCTGGCGGACGCGATCACTCCCGATCAGCCCATCACGGTGACGGTGCGCGAGCACGGCCGGCGGCTGGCCGGCACGTATCCGATGCCGGAGGTGCACGGCGCGACGATGGCGCCCATCGCGGTCGCCTCGCTTGCGGCGTTGGCCGGTCTGTTCACGCTGTTGGACAGCCGCGCCGGCGACCGCCGCGCGGCCCTGGCCGGGTTGCGTCCGGCGGCGTTGCTGGCTGGCCGGCTCGGAGTGCTCGCCGCCGCGGCGTTGCTGGCCACGGCGGTGTCGCTGGCCACCACGGCGTCGGTCTTCGACGCGGTCCGCTGGCCGCTGTACGCCGCCGGGAACCTCCTGGTCGCCGGCACGTACGCGCTCGTCGGTGCGCTGCTCGCGCCGGTCTTCGGCCGGGTCGGTGGGGTGTTCATGGCGTTCCTGCTGCCCTTTCTCGACCTCGGCATCAGCCAGAGCCCGATGCTGCGCTCCCAGCCGCCGTCCTGGGCGAAGGCGCTGCCCAGCTACGGCAGCGTCAGGGTGCTTCTCGACGGCGCGCTGACCCGGGGGTTCGACGAACTCGGCGCGCTGGTCTTGGCCTCCGGGTGGATCGTGGTGCTGTCCCTGGCCGTCGCGGTCGCCTACCGGCGGTCCGTGTCGCCGCCCGGATACCTCGTGCCAGGCGCAGGAAACGTTGCTGGGTGAGGCACGCCGTGCTCTACGTCGGCGCCGATCCAGCCGCTGAGCATCTTCTCGCCGGGTTGCTCGGTGCCCCGTTCGCCGGGCGATAGGCGTCAACTGCGCAGTCGGTGACGGCTCTGGCCCGGCCGGCTTGCCGCCGGCCGGACCAGAGCGGGACGTTCAACGGCGTCCGGGGGTGAGGCGGACCCGTCGGAGCAGTTGTGCGTTGAGCGCCACCACGATGGTGGAGGCGGACATCAGCACCGCGCCGACCGCCGGGCTGAGCGCCACGCCCGCCCACGCCAGCGCGCCGGCCGCGACGGGGATCGCGACCACGTTGTAGCCGGCCGCCCAGGCCAGGTTCTGCACCATCTTCCGGTAGGACGCGCGGGACAGCCGGATCACGCCGGTGACCCCGCGCGGGTCGGAGGAGGCCAGGACGACACCAGCGGACTCGATCGCCACGTCGGTGCCGGCGCCGATCGCGATGCCGACGTCGGCGCGGGCCAGCGCCGGAGCGTCGTTGACCCCGTCGCCGACCATCGCCACCGTCAGGCCCCGCGCCTGCAGGTCGGCGACCGCGCGGTCCTTGTCCGCCGGGAGCACCTCGGCGAACACCTCGTCCACACCGGGGCGGAAGCCCAGGTCGGCGGCGACCGCTTCGGCGACCGGGCGGGCGTCTCCGGTGATCATCACGATCTTCTTGACGCCCTGTTCCCGCAGCTCGGTGATCGCCTCCCGGGCTTCCGGCCGGACCTCGTCCTCCAGCGCGAACGCGCCGATCGTTTCGGGTCGGCCCTCCGCCGGCGACCGCAGCAGATGCAGGACGGCCGCGCCGCGGGCCGACCAGCGTGCGCTGGCGTCCGCCAGGTCCGCGGGCACCGTGGCGCCGAGCTCCCGCAACAGCGCCGGACCGCCGACCGCGTAGGAGGTGCCGTCGACGACGGCCTGGACGCCGCGTCCGGTCAGGGAGCGGAAGTCCTGCGCCGTGGCAACCAGACCGCGCCCCTGCGCTGCCCGCACCAGGGCCCGGGCGAGCGGGTGCTCGCTGTCGGCCTCCACCGCGCCGGCGATCCGCAGCACCTCGTCCTCGGTGAGCCCGGCGGTGGCGGCGGTGGCGGTGACGGTGTGGGCGCCCTTGGTCAGGGTGCCGGTCTTGTCGAACAGCACCGCGTCCACCCCGCGCATGCGTTCGAGCGCCATGCGGTCCTTGACCAGGATGCCCGCCTTCGCCGACACCGCGGTCGACAGAGCGATCACCAGCGGGATGGCCAGCCCGAGGGCGTGCGGGCAGGCAATCACCAGAACCGTCACCGTACGGACCACGGCTTCGTTGACGTCGCCCAGTGCCCACCAGGTGCCGAAGGTGATCAGCGCGGCGCCGGTGGCGAGGTAGAACAGCCAGGCGGCGAACCGGTCGGCGAGCACCTGCGCGCGGCCGGCGGACGCCTGCGCCTGGGCGACGAGCCGGCTGATGCCAGCCAGGGCGGTGTCCTCGCCGACGGCGTCGACGCGGACCCGCAGGGTGGAGTCGGTGGCGACGGTGCCGGCGACCACCTTGTCGCCGACCGTACGGGGCACGGGCCGGGACTCGCCGGTGACCATGGACTCGTCGAGTTCGGCGGCCCCGTCGACGATCCGTCCGTCGGCGGGAACCCGGCCGCCGGAGCGGACCAGCACCAGGTCGCCGACGCGCAGGTCGCCGGCGGGCACCGGGTGCGGCTGCCCGGCGTCATCGAGGCGTTCGGCGTCGTCGGGCAGCAGGGCGGCGAGGGCCGCCAGGGCGCCCTGGGCCTGCCCGATCGCCTTCATCTCCTGCCAGTGCCCGAGCAACATGATGGTGACCAGTGCGGCGAGTTCCCACCAGAAGTCGAGGCTGAACGCACCCAGGCTCGTGGCCAGGGAGGCGACGTACGCGACGGTGATCGCCATCGCGATCAGCAGCATCATGCCGGGCGCCCGGTCGCGGACCTCCCGAACGGCGCCGGCCAGGAACGGCCAGCCGCCGTAGGCGAAGACCAGGGACCCCAGGACGGGCCCGACCCAGGTCATGCCGGGGAAGTCGAGGGTGTAGCCGAACCAGTCCATGATCATGTGGCTGGTGGCGACGATCGGCACGGTCAGTGCCAGGCTCAGCCAGAACTTGCGCCGGAACTGCGCCGGGTCGTGCCCGGCGTGCTTGTCGTGTCCGCCGCCGTGTCCCCCGTGGTGGTCGTGGTGCTGGGGCTGATCCGGCGGGCGACGCTCTGGCGTGTGATCTGCGTGCCGCTCGGCGACGTGGCCGTGAGCGGGGTGCGAGTGCTCGGGTGCCGTCGCGAGCGGGGCATGGTGGGTGTCGTGGCGTGTCATGGGGTCCACCTCCGCCTCGAACATATACCCCCGGGGGGTATATGGCAAGGCGGCTGATGCGTGGTCTTGAGCGCTTCCTGTTACCGCTACCCGGAGGGGGTAGGACCTTCGACCGTACGGCCGGGGCCGGTAGGCGCTGCCGCCCGCCGGAACCCGGGAGCAGGCTCGGTCTGGGAGCTACGAGAAAGGAGACCGGTGATGAGGCGACATCTGCCGCTGTACGTGACCGCCTTGGTGATCCTCATCGTGGGGGCGCTGGCGATCGGCGTGCCGGCACGTTCGGTGGCGTACGGGCTGCTCGCGCTCGCCTGCCCGCTGATGATGCTGTTCATGCACGGCGGCCACGGTGACCACAGCGGTCACTCCGGTGGCGGCGAGCGCCACGGCCCGTCGGAGACGAATTCGTCGGCCAGGTGACCCGGCAGCGGCGACGGGTATGCCGGCGACGCCGTCAGGTCCAGGAGAACAACAGGGTCCGACAGTGGAAAGGACGTGACCTACATGCATGATGGCAACGGTTGGTTCTGGCCGATGGGTCTGATGATGGTCGGCTGGCTGGTCCTGGCCGTGATCATCGTCGCGGCGGTCTGGCTCGCGGTCGGCACCGGCCGACGCGCGACGGGCCACGGCGACTCCGCCCGGCGGATCCTGGCCGAGCGCTACGCCCGTGGCGAGCTGGACGACGAGGAGTACCGCCGCAGGCTGGACGGTTTGCGCTGACGAGCTCCCCCACGCGCTTCGTCAGCTGCGTGCGGCGGGCCCTGCGCCGGGCAGGGCGACGGTGAACGTCGCGCCCCGTCCGGGGCCCTCGCTGGCGGCGGTGATCCTGCCGCCGTGTTGGGTCACGATCGCGCGGGCGACGGCCAGCCCGATGCCCGATCCCCCGTGCTCGCGATCCCGGGCGGCGTCCGCCCGGTAGAAGCGTTCGAAGACGTGCGGCAGGTGCTGCGCGTCGATGCCGTCTCCCGTGTCGGTGACGCTGACGCGCACCTCGTCGGCAGCCCGGGTGGCGTGCACGCTGACGCGTCCGGTGGGTGGGGTGTGGCGCAGGGCGTTGTCGAGGAGGTTGCCCAGCACCTGCCCCATCCGTACCGGGTCGGCGTCGACCACTCCGACGTCCGGTGCCACCTGCTCGTGCAGGGTGAGGCCCTTGGCCGCATACCGGGGCCGGGCGGCGGCCACGGCAGCGCTGACCAGCTCACCGACGGCGACCGGTCGGGGGCGCAGGTCGAGTTGGTGCTCCTCGGCGCGGGACACCGCGACGACGTCCTCGGCCAGGCGGCGCAGCCGGGTCGTCTGCGCCCGCAGCACCGTCCAGGTGTCCTCGCCCTCGACCGCGATCCCGTCCTCGGCCGCGTCCACGTACGCCTCGATGGTGGCCAACGGAGTACGCAGCTCGTGGCCGAGGTCGGCCAGCAGACGGCGACGGGTCGCCTCCGCGTCCGCGAGACGGGCGGCCATGGTGTTGAAGGCGGCGGCGACCGTGTCGAACTCCGGACCGAGGCCGGGACCGTTGACCCGTGCCGCGTAGTCGCCCCGGCTGACGTCCGCGGCGGCGGTCGCCAACTGGGTGACCGGTCGGGCGAGGCGGCGGGCCAGGTAGGCACTGACGGCGAGGGCGGCCAGCAGCGATACGGCGATCGCGACCCCCAGGGCGAGGGCGCTGGCCGAGGCGTATGCCTGCTCGACGTGGTGCGCGGTGCCCGGGTCGACCGGGCCGCCAACCCGCCGCAGGTGGCTTCGGAAGATCGCCGGCCCGACCACGGCAGCCACCAGACCGAGGGTTCCCGCGCCGACGAGCACCACGAGGGCCTGGGCGGCGAGAAGCCGGCCCGGAAGTCCCAGTTGTCGTCTCATCCCCGCCCCATTCGGTAGCCGATGCCGCGGACGGTGCGGATGAACCGGGGCCCGGCGGGGTCGTCGCCGAGCTTGCGGCGCAGGTGGGCGATGTGCACGTCGACGAGGTGCTCGTCGCCGACCCAGTCGGCACCCCACACCGCGTCGATGAGCTGCCGGCGGCGCAGCGCCGTGTCCGGCTGCGCGGACAACGCGGCCAGCAGGTCGAACTCCGTACGGGTGAGTTCCACGGGCTGCCCGTCGACGCACACCTCACGGCCGGCGAGGTCGACCCGCAGCCCGCCGACCGTCCGGGTCGACTGCTCCGCGGCTGGGGCCACGGCGGCGCGGGGACGGCGCAGCATGGCGCGGATCCGGGCGACGAGTTCGCGCGGGCTGAACGGCTTGGTCACGTAGTCGTCCGCGCCGACGCCGAGGCCGATGAGCTTGTCGACCTCCTCGCTGCGGGCGGTGAGCATGACCACGTAGCAGTCGGTGAACGTGCGGAGCTGGCGGCAGACCTCGATGCCGTCCAGGCCCGGCAGGGCGAGGTCCAGCACCACCACGTCGGGCCGGTCCCGCCGGACGGCCGCGACCGCCGACCGGCCGTCGAAGACGCAGCTCACCTCGTGACCGTCGCGCTCCAGATAGCTGGCGACGACCTTGGCCAGGCTGCGCTCGTCGTCGACCACCAGCACACGTACACCCATGGGGCCAATCCTGCCCTGCCGGTCAGGCCGGGTGGATCCAGGTCACCGGCGACCGCTCATGAAGATTCACTGAAGAAAGCCGTGCGACGTGGCCGTCGGCCCGCGGCGAAGGTCAGGCTGCAGACAGGGTTCCTCGCAGCCGAAGGAGCAGCCATGTCCCCCACCCTCACCCGCCGACGACTGCTGGCCGGAATCGCCGGCACGGTTGGTATCGCCGGGACGGCCGGCGCCGCCGCCTGGGCCGGCGGGCTGTTCGACCCCCGTCTCGTGGCACCGGGCGGGGACCTGGTGGCCCGGACCGAGGCAGCGCGACGGCGGGCCGGCGTCCGCACCGTGTCGGCGAGGCTCAACCCGCGCCCGGTCACCCTCGACCTCGGCGGCCGGCAGGTGCAGACCTGGGGCTACCAGGACTCCGCGCCGGGTCCGCTGCTGCGCGCGCGGGCCGGCGACGTGCTCCGCGTCGAGGTGGCCAACGGTCTCGCCACCGAGACGAGCGTGCACTGGCATGGTGTCGCGCTGCGCAACGACATGGACGGCGTGCCCGGAGTGACCCAGCGCTCGATCGGTGCGGGCGGAACGCACACCTACGAGTTCACCGCCCCTGACCCGGGCACCTACTTCTACCACCCGCACTCGGGAGTCCAGCTCGACCGCGCTCTCTACGGGGTGCTCGTGGTCGACGACCCGCACGAGGCCGGCCGGTACGACCAGGAGTGGATCGTGGTGCTCGACGACTGGGTCGACGGCACCGGCCGCACCCCCGACGACGTGTTGGCGTCGCTGCAGTCGATGGGCGGCCACGGCGACATGGCCGGCATGGCCGGCATGGACCACGGCGGCATGAGCGGCATGTCGATGGGCGGCATGGAGACCATGACCTCTCCGCTGCTGGGTGGTGCCGGGGACGTGGTCTACCCGCACTATCTGATCAACGGCAGGTCGCCGGCCGCCCCGGTGACCTTGACCGGTCGACCGCGCCAGCGGGTGCGGATCCGCATCGTCAATGCCGCGTCCGACACCGCGTTCCGGATCGCCCTCGGCGGCCACCGCCTCACCGTCACCCACACCGACGGCTTCCCCGTCACCCCCACCACCTGCGACGCCCTGGTGCTCGGCATGGGTGAACGGGCGGACGTCACCGTAGACCTCGGCGACGGCGTCTTTCCCCTGGTCGCGGTCGCCGAGGGCAAGAACGGCCAGGGCGTGGCCGTAGTCCGCACCGGCGCGGGCAGCACTCCGGGCGCGACCGTCCACCCCGCGGAACTGGACCGCCGAGTGCTGCTCACCGGCGGCCTAAGCCCAGCCGACGCCGTCAAACTGGAGCGCCGTACGGCCGATCGGGTGCACCGGCTGGAGCTGGGCGGCTCGATGATGCCCTACCGGTGGACCATCAACGGCACCACCTCCGACAGGCTCGACCCACTGGTGGTTGGCCAGGGCGAGCGGGTGCGGCTCGAGTTCGTCAACCAGAGCACGATGTTCCATCCCATGCACGTGCACGGCCACACGTTCGCCGTCACCGACACCGGCGTCCGCAAGGACACGGTGATCGTGGTGCCGAAGCAGACCGTCGCGGTCGAGTTCGACGCGACCAACCCGGGCCAGTGGATGACCCACTGCCACAACATCTACCACGCCGAGACCGGCATGATGATCAACCTGGCGTACGAGGAGTAAGGGCCGGGCGTCCCCGGCTCAGGTGACTCGACGGAAGCCGGCGACCGGCATGTAGTTGATGCTGAGGACGTTGACCGGCTTACCGGCCCGCGGCGCGTGCACCATCAGGTCGTTACCCAGGTACAGCCCCATGTGGTGCAGGTCGCTGTAGAAGAAGATCAGGTCGCCGGGGCGGGCGTCGGCCCGGGACACCGGCCGGCCCTCGCTCCACTGCGCGCCGGTGAAGTGGGTGAGCGAGATACCCGCGGCCTTGTAGGCGTACTGGGTGAGCCCGGAACAGTCGAAGGCGTCCGGGCCGTTGGCCCCCCAGACGTACGGGTCGCCGACCTGCTGGCAGGCGACGCGGATCGCCGTCTGCACGGCGCTGCTGACCACGCCGCTGATGGTGGGACAGCCCGTGACCTTCACCGTCGTCTTCGGCAGCGACGCGGTCAGGCGTTTGATCTCGGCGTCGATCTGCTTCTTCTTGGCCGCCAGCTCGTTCTGCTGACGGACCTGGGCGGCGATCAGCGCGTCGAGCTTCTGCTTCTGCGCGTGGTACCTGTCGCGAATCGCGAGCACACCGGCGAGCTGCTTGCGCTGCTGCCCGGCGAGCCGGTCGAGGATGACCAGCTGCTCGCCGAGCGTGCCCGGCTTCGTGGTGGTCAGCAGGGCACCGAGTTCCTGTGAGGGCCCCGACATGTAGTAGCGGGAGGCGAGAGCACCGATCTGGTTCATCGCCAGCGCGGACGCCAACTCGAGCGGGGCCATCTTCTTCTCAAGCTCCGCCGACTTGATGCGGTTGGCCTTGAGCTGGGCGCGTACCTTGTTGTAGCCCTCGATGGTGGGCTCGAGTTGTTCCCACTGCTTGTCGATCTGCGCTTCGATCTCGTCCGCCGAGGGCGCCGCGTGGACCGGTGCCGCCAGGAGCCCGGCGCCGAGCGCAGCGGCCGCGAGCAGGACGACGACGAGGCGGGCCAGCCCGCCGCGACGGACGGGCGGGTGGCTCGCGGGGGGACGGCGAGGGGGCAGGGATGCCACCAGCACGGACTCCTTCTGACCTTGGGAAGCGGGCGGGGCTGCGCGGTAGCGGCCCCACCCGCGGCGGGTTCGCCCACATCCTTACCTACTATCGACCGATAGTTGAAGAGGGGACGGTCCGAGCAGCCGAAGTGTCACCGAGGGCTAGCGGCTGACCACGTACCAGAGGGGTCCGGCCACCAGCCCCAGCGCGAGGCTGACGGCCGACGCGGCGATGGCCGTCAGCGCCGTGACGCGCCGCAGGACCGCCTCGGAGGTCACCGCCGAGTCGCCGGGCTCTCGGTACACGGGAACGATCCAGCGCAGGTAGTAGAAGAGGCTGAGCACACTGTTGACGAACACGACGACGGCGAGCCATGCGTACCCGCCGTCCCAGGCGGCGGTCGCGGTGGTGAGCTTGCCGACGAACACCGCCGTCGGCGGGGTGCCCACCAGTCCGAGGAGGGCGACCAGCAGGGCCGCGGCGAGCCCCGGCCGCCGGTCGGCCAGGCCCCGGAAGTCGGTGAGGTCGCGGTGCTCCGGAAGGGCGGCGGTGACCGCGAACGCGGCGATGTTCGTCACCGTGTAGCCGGCCAGGTACAGCAGCAGCGACGGCAGAGCCAGGTCACTTCGTCCAATGGCCACGATGGGCACGAGCAGGAACCCGACCTGGCTGACGGTGGACCAGCCGAGCAGCCGGCGTGGGTCCGACTGCCAATAGGCAGCCAGGTTTCCCAGGGTCATGCTGACGGCTGCCACAACAGCCACCGCGACCGCCCAGGACACAGAGGCGGGAAGGACGCCGGCGAGCCGGAAGACGGCGATCAGCGCGCCGATCTTCGGAACGGTGGTCAGGAACGTCGCCGCGGTGGCCGAGGTGCCCTGCGCGGCGTCGGGTACCCAGAAATGCGCGGGCACGCCGCCGGCCTTGAACATCAGCCCCGCGAGGAGAGCCACCGCAGCGACCGCGACCGCCCCGCGGGGCATGTCCGGCAGGCGCTGCGCAAGTTCGGGATAGTTGGTGGTGCCGGACAGGCCGGTCAGCACGGTGACGCCCAGCAGGAGCAGGATCCCGAACAAGGCGCCCAACAGGTACGTCTTCAGCGCGGCTTCGGCGCCGGCAGCGGTGTGGGCAAGACCGATCAGCGCGTAGAGCGGGATGCTGGCGAGCAGGAACCCGACGGCGAGGGCGAGCAGGTCGTTCGCCCCGGCGAGCAGTACAGCGCCGGCGGTGGAGAAGAGCAGCAGGGCGTACGTCTCGCTCTCGCGCGCCGTGCCGGAGATCTCGTCGGCGGCGATCGCCAGGATGAGCAGAGTGCCGGACGCCGCGAGGATGCGGGCGATCCCGGTGGCGGTGTCGACGGCGAACGAGTCGTCAAAGGCGCTCGTCGCCGGCCTGCCCAACTGGATCGCGGCCACGACGATCGTGGCGACGAGCACCAGGGCGGTGAAGACCCGGATGATCCACTGCCGGTGGCGGGGGACGAAGGACCCGCCGATCAGTGCGGCGAGCGCGCCGCCGGAGAGCAGCATCTCGGGGGCCAGCAGCAGCGGCCGCATCATCTCCGTCTCCACCGGTCACCGCCCGAGCAGGCCGATGACGGCGTGGGCGGCCGGTTCGACGACGTCCAGCAGCGGACGGGGCAGCACTCCGATCAGCAGGGACAGCAGTAACAGCGGACCGACCGACCACAGTTCCCGGGCGCGCAGGTCGGCGAAGCCGATGGAACGGCCGGTGGTGTCGCCGGTGAAGACGCGTTGCAGCGCGCGGAGGAACAGCGCCGCCGAGATCAGGATGCCGAGGACCGCGACGGCGGTGACCGGGGCGGCGGCGACGCTGCCGGTGAAGATCTGGAACTCGGCGATGAAGCCGGAGAACGCCGGCAGGCCGAGGGAGGCGAACGCGCCCACGGCGAACAGCACCGCGAAGGCCGGCGCGGGTGCGGCGAGCCCGCCGAAGTCGCGCATGTCGTAGGTGCCGGCGCGGTCGCGCAGGACACCGGCGAGCAGGAACAGGGCACCGGTGATCAGGCCGTGGCTGACCATCTGGGTGACCGCGCCGGCGACCGCCACGCCACGGGCCTGGGCGGTGTCGGCGGCGACCAGGCCGGCCACGCCGACGGCGAGGACGATGTAGCCCATGTGGTTGACCGACGTGTAGGCGATCATGCGTTTGACGTTGGACTGGGCCAACGCCACCAGCGCCCCGTAGAGCACCGACACGACGCCCACGACGATGATCACCCAGGCCCATGCCCGCCACGCCTGCGGCAGCATCGGCATGGCGATCCGGACGAAGCCGTAGGTGCCCATCTTCAGCAGCACCCCGGCGAGGACCGCCGAGCCGACGGCCGGCGCGTCGGTGTGCGCGGGCGGGAGCCAGGTGTGGAACGGCACGGTCGGGGTCTTCACCGCCAGGCCGAGCAGGATCGCCGCCAGCACCAGTCCACCCGCGACCGGCCGGCCCTGCAGCGGCGGCGTGGCGGCGAGTTGCGCCATGTCGAACGTGTGCGGGGTGGCTGCGACGTACAGGCCGATGAAGCCGACGAGCAGCGCCAGCGAGCCGAGGAAGGTGTAGAGGAAGAACTTCAGCGCCGAGTGTGCGCGGTTGCCGTGGCCCCAGCCGGCGATGACGAAGTACATGCCGACGATGGACAGGTCGAAGAAGACGAAGAACAGGATCAGGTCGGCGGCGACGAACAGGCCGAGGCTGACGCTCTGCAGGAACAGAAGGAGTGCCGCGTGAGCACGGGGCCGGTGCCGCTCGCGGAGCGCGTACACCGCGCAGGCCAGGAAGATCACGGCGGTCATCGCCACCAGCGGCAGCGAGAACCCGTCCACGCCGACGTGGTAGCTGCTGTTCACGCCCGGAATCCAGGCCGCCCGCTCGGCGAACGCCAACTCCCCGGGCGGCGGAGTGTCGTAGCGCGCCCAGACGACGGCGATGAGCCCGAGATCGACGGCCGCCACGGCGACCCAGGTCCGGCGCGCGACGGTGTCGCCGACACGTGGCACGGCGGCCAGCGCCACGGCGGCGATCAGCGGCAGGAAGACGATCAGACTGAGCAACGGCTTCAACCCCACACGACGAGGACGACGACGGCGGCGACGAGCACGACCACGGCCTGCAGGTAGTACTGGTGCAGCTGGCCGGTCTGCGGCCGGCGAGCGAGCTGCCCCAGCCGGCGAGCTCCGGCCGCGAGCCGTTCCACGGTGCCGTCCAGCCACTGGTCGTCGATGCGGCCGGTCCGACCGGCCAAGCGCAATGCCCCGGCCGAGACGAGTTCGACGCCGCGGTCGAGGAAGTGGTCGTCGAAGCGGGCGAGCGCCTCGGCGCAGCGCAGGGTCGGACGGACGACCAGCACCCGTACGGCGGCTTCCAGGCCCAACCACCGCAACGCCCACCTCGGCTCGGGGACCCGGCGGTTGGCGACGAGCAGCAGGACGGCCAGGGCGAGTACGGCCGAAACGGCAAGCTCGACCGCGGAGGCGTGGAACCCGCCGGGCTGCCCGACCGCCCGGGCGAGCACGGCGCCGACCGGCGGCAGGGCGAGCAGACCGGCGTAGGCGGCACCGACGGCGAGGATCACCAGCGGGGCCTGCTGCAGGCCGGTGACACGCCCGGCTTCCGCCTGGTCGCCGTCGCCGCGCCGGGGTCCACGTCCCCAGATGACGACGAGCAGCTTGCCCGCGTACGCGGCCGACAGCGCCGACGCGGCCAGGCCGATCGCGTACAGCCCGGGCGACTGTTCCAGGACCCGGGCGAGGACGGCGTCCTTGGTCGCCCACAGCGACAGCGGCGCGATCCCGGCCAGCGCCAGCGCCCCGGCGGTGGCGGACCAGCCGACGATCCGCCACCGGCCCACCACGCCGCGCAGGCCGATGAGCTGCGTGGTGCCCAGCGCGGTCAGCCACGCCCCTGCCGCCAGGAACAGCAGCGCCTTGGTGGCGGCGTGCGCGACCAGCTGGGCCGCGCCGCCGGCCACCGTGCCCGCGCCGGCGGCCATCACCACGAACCCGAGCTGAGCGGCGGTGGAGGCGGCGAGAAGCTGCTTGACGTCCCGCTGGGCGACCGCCACCGCGCCGAGCAGCAGCGCGGTCAGACCGCCCACCCACATCGCCGCCGGGGCGGCCCAGCCGGTGGCGGCGAGCAGTGGTTGCACCCGCAGCAGCAGGTAGCCGCCCATGGCCACCATGGCCGCGGAGTGCAGGAGGGCGCTGACCGGGCTCGGGCCGGCCATCGCCCGGGACAGCCAGAAGGAAAAGGGCAGTTGCGCGGCCTTGCCGAGCGCGGCGGCGAGGATCCCGGCGGCGGTGACGTGCCGCCAACCGGGGCTGCTGTGGGGCAGGTCGGCCAGGGTCAGGCCCGCGCCGCCGGCCAGCGCGGCCCCCGCGGCGACGTACAGGCCAAGGTCCGCCGAGCGGGTGGTGACGAACGCGGTCAGGCCGCCGGACACGCGCTCGGCGTCTCGCCACCAGAACCCGATCAGCGCGTACGAGGCGGCGCCCATGATCTCCCACGCGAACAGCAGGGTGGGCAGGGTCGCGGCGGTGACGGTGAGCGCGGCGGAGGCGGCGAACAGCAGCATCAGGCCGTGGAAACGGGCCTGCGAGCGGCGGATCTCCCCGGCCGCGGCGGTCAGCACCAGCAGGGTCACCACGGCGAGCATGGGCGCGAGCAGCGCGGCGAGCCCGTCGACGGTGAGCGCGAAGTCGACGCCGGCCATGAACGGCACCGCGACGGTGGGTCGGGACACCGCGACGACCACCGACAGGACCACCGAGGCGGCGGCGACGGCGAGCGAGACGGGCGCTGCGGCCCGCTCGGCCCGCCGGTTCGTGGCCAGCAGGGTCCCCGCCACTGCCGGGAGGGCGACCAGTGACCAGAGGGCCGCCTGCGCGAGTTGGCTCATCGGGACAGGTCCGCGGCCATGTCGGTCATGTCGGTACGCCGCACCCGGTGCAGGTGGGTGGCCACGGCGAAGCCCATCGCCATCTCGACGGTCATCGCGACGATGATGATCAGCAGCAGCACCTGCCCGGAGGGGTCGGGGGCGAGGAACCACCAGAAGCCGGCGGCGGCCAGGATGAGGCCGTTGAGCATCAGCTCCAGCCCCATCATCACCATCACCACGACCTGCTGGGACAGCGCGCCGTAGAGGCCGACGCTGAACAGCGCCGCCGCGACGAGCAGCACGGTTTGCAGGGTCATCGGCCGACACCTCCCGGCTGGGGGTCGTCGGCCGGCCGGCGGCGCAGGTCGTCGCCGAACCGGTCGTAGCGGGTCCGGTGGGCGGCCAGCACGACGCCGGCGACGATGGTGGCGGCCATGACGGCGCCGACGCCGGCCATCGTCAGCATCTTCGGGCCCATCAGCTCCTCCCCCAACGCCTCGGTGACGTCGACGGGCGGGGTGCCGCGCCGGGTGGGCCACGGCACGAGGAGCGCCCCGGCGGCGAGGAGCACGAACACGCCGATGGACACCGCGAGGGCGTGACGCTTGTCGTGGACCATGCTCATCGGCATCAGCGCCGGATTCATGCCCATGAACATGATCATGTAGACGGCCATGACGGCCATCTCCATGACCATCATCAGGATCGTCACCACGCCGACGTAGTTCTGCTGCATCAGCAGCACCTGCAGGCCGACGGCGATGAACGACACGGCGAGGGCGTAGCTGGCGCGGGCCATCGAGTTGACGACGAACACGGCGGCGCCGGCGAGCACGCCGACAACCGCCAGGGCCCAGAACGCGATGTGGGTGATCACGTCAGCTCCTCGCAGCGGCGACGACCGCGACGATCAGGTCCTGCAGCAGCACCGCGGGAAGCAGCACGATCCACCCGGCCTCCATGAACACGTCCGGCCGCACCGCGGGTAGGCGGCGGCGCAGCCACACGAAGGCGGCCAGCAGGACGAGGGTCTTGATCAGCACCCACGCCCACGCGGGCAGCAGCGGGCCGGAGCCGCCGCCGAGGAACATCGGCACCGCGAACGCGGCCCCGGCGGCGAGCAGCGCGTACCGACCGCCGGAGAACAGCAGCCGGTCGACGCCGGACAGCTCGGCGGTCACGCCGCCGGCCACGTCGGCGCCGAGGGCCGGGGAGAAGGGTCCCCAGACAGCGATGGCCAGGACTCCCAGGCAGAACACGACGAAGGCCACCGGCATCCAGACGACGAACCAGAGGCCCTGCTGGGCGGCGGCGATCTTCCCGACGTTCAGGCTCGACGCGCCGACCGCGGGCGCCACGAGCGCGAACATCAGCGGCAGCTCGTAGGCCAGGCCGTGGGCCAGGAACCGGTAACCGCCGACCAGGGAGTGCGTCGAGTTGGCGCCCCAGCCGGTCAGCCACACGAACGCCCAGGCCAGGACGTCCATGGCGGTGAACCAGATCACCCCGACGTCGAGGTCGAACAGCGTCCACCGCCCCAGCGGCACCACCGTGATGATCATCAATGCCATCAGAAGAAGTCCGGCACCGCCGATGCGCCACAGCAGGCCGTCAGCCGCGACCGTGGTCCGTCGCCGCTGGCGCATCAGCCGGGCCACCTCACCGAACGGCTGTCTCAGCCCTGATGAGCTTGTGCCAGTTGTCCGTGCGGTCAAGTACCCGTCGAAGCAGGCGGCCGCGGCCGCCAGCAGTCCGAGCAGCGCGGCGGCGGCCAGCGCCCACCCGGCGGGAAGCACGGTGACTTCAGGCATGGGTCACCTCGCGGTCCACGACGAGGGGGTCGAGGTCGAGACTGGCGACGATGAGGCGGGCCGTGGCGAGGTCCCACCCGCGTACCAGATCAGGGATCGCGTCGACGGGTACGCCGGACGACGGGCCGGTCGGGCGCTGGCCGGCGATGCCGCCCGCAGCGCGGTCGAGCATGGCGAGCAGCCGGTCACGGACGTCGCCGGTCATGGCGTCCGGCAGGTCGCGGTCGGCGGTCTGCTGCACGTCCAGCGGTCCGACGCGGCGCAGCGACCACCGCAACGACCGGGACCGGCCCACCATGCGACGGAGTCGGTGGAGTTCCCTCGCCGGCCCGTCACGGTCTTCGGTGAAGAGCAGGGCGTCCCGGATCCGGCGAGCACGGGAGGCGGCATGGTCCCAGCCGGCGAGCCCCAGGAGGCTGGCGGCGTTGTCGCAGCGTCGAGCGGCGAACCGGCGCGGGTCCTCGGACGCGGGCCGGGCTTGCGCAGGTGCGGCGGGATCGTCGACGCCGACCAGGCTGGTCTCGGCATCGACGATGGCGTCGCCCTGAAGGGTGCAGCGCAGGACGAGACCCGCCGGCCAGTACGCCAGGACGGGGCCGAGTCGCAGGTGCAGGAGATCCATCTCCAGGCCGTCGCGGTCTTCGCCGCCGCCGGCCAGCGGAATGCCGCCGGGGGCCATGTCCATGCCCCCATGCGCCATGCCAGCGTGTCCCATGCCGCCGTGGCCCGCGTGACCGCCGTCCCCGCCGCCGTGGTCGGCGTGCTCAGCGCCGCAATGCGGCCGTTCGTGGGAGTGGTCGTGGCCGTGCGCCTCGTGGGGAGCGTGGCCTTCGTGTGGGTGACGCTCACCGGGTTGGGCCTGGCCGGGCGCGGCGTGGTCGGGTGACCGGTCACGGCTGTCGGCCCGCTGCCGGGTGAGGTCGAGCAGGTCCTGCTCCGCCGCGAGGAGGGCGGGCAGGACTGCCTGCGGGGATTCGAGCTGGATGCGGGCGCGCGGGCCGGGCAACTGCTCCCACAGCCGATGCAGCGGCTCGGACAGGTGCGGGCATGGCGGGCCGCAGACGGCCAGGATGTCGGCGTCCGCCGGGGACAGGGCCAGCCGCCAGCCCCGGGCAAGGACGTGCCGCTCGACCGCGGCCCGCGTCAGCCAGTGCCCTGGTACCTCCGCGACGAGCACATGCGCGTGCCGGACGGCGATCCGACCCAAGGCTTCGCTCAGGCCCACCGCAGCGCGCCTTCCCGCCAGGCCCAGAGGACCGCCACGAAGACTCCGCCGAGGAAGACGAACATCTCGACGATCGCCGTGGCACCCAGCCGGGTGACGACCACCGACCACGGGTACATGAACAGCATCTCCACGTCGAAGGCGAGGAACAACAGCGTGGCGAGGTACCACCGGACGTGGTAGCGCGCCAGGGCGTGCTCCTCGGGTCGCCACCCGGATTGGAACGGCAGGCTCTCCAGCGGCGCGGAAGCGATCGCCAGAGCCCGATGGGCCAGGTACAGGCCGGCGACGATGAGCACGGCCACCAACGCCATGCCCGCTGCCCCTGCGTACATTCCGCTCCTCGTTCGCGCTGCCGATCCCCCACCTGCCAGCCGGGCGCCCGGCGATCCGGACCGGGCCGTCGCCTCCTCCGTTCACCGTTGACCTCGTCAGGCACCCGTGCGTGTCCTCGGCGGAGAGTGTCGGCCGTCCCAGGATGGACCGGTCACGCCTCGGCGTGTCGAGCCAACGAGTACGCGCCGATGCGCACGGGTCACCTCATCCACTTGTACTATCACGGAGTAGTAGCAGCCCGCCTGATGTGCCGCCAACGCCTCCACCGGCTGAGCCGGCGAGAGCATGTCGGTCAGCGTCTGGGGCGGAGGGAATCCACTCGCGTGACGGACTGGTCGATGCGGTCCTCGCTGACGCGTCCGCTCCGAACGAGACCGACGATCGCGTCGACCGTCTCCTCGACGGCGCTCTGGTTGTATACCTGCTGATTGGCGAAGACGAGCAGGTCGAGGCCGGCCTGCAACGCCAGAGCAACCGCCTCGGCAGCGCCGTACCGTTCGGTGATCGCCACCGCCTGCATGTCGTCGCTGACGACCGGCCCGTGCCACCCGAGCCGGCCGCGCAGCAGACCGGTCACGGTGGCGGTCGACAGGGACGCCGGATACGCCGGGTCGAGCTGACTGTTGAGCACGTGCGCGGCCATGACCGAGTCGGCGAGGCCGGCCCGGATCAGCCGCTGGAAGGGTTCCAGTTCCCTCTGCCGCCAGGTGCCGCTGACGTCGACGACCTCGAAGTCGGTGTTTCCGGCGGCACTACCCGATCCGGGGAAGTGTTTGAGGCTGGTCTTGACACCAGCCGCGCGGTGAGCCTGGATCTCCTCGGTGGCGTTGACGACCACCACGTCCGGGTCGGCGGAGAAGCTGCGGCCGAGCTTGCCGATCGCTCTGCTGTCGGGATTGATGTTCACGTCGACGACCGGGGCGTAGTTCAGGTTGACCCCGATCCGCGTCAGGCTGGCCACCAAGCCTCGCGCCCATTCGCGGGTGACCGCCGGTGAGTTCTTCGCGCCGATTTCGGCTTCCGACCTGGTGGCGGGGAAGCCGTTGCTCGGGTTGAGGCGGGAGGTACGGCCACCTTCCTGGTCGATGGAGACGATGAGCCGGCCGGGCGAGGCCTCTTTCAGGGTTTTCACCAGGCGAGTGACCTGCTCGGGCGAGCGGATGTTGCGCACCGACTTGGTCTCCAGGTCCTGATCGAAGAGGATGACGCCGCCAAGGCCGTCCCGCACCGCCTTGATGAGCCAGTTCGGGGCCTGGGTGCCTCGGAAGCCGACCACGAGCAAGCCGGCGATCTTCCGCCGCAGTGCGGCCGCGTCCCCTCGTGATGTGCCGGACGGCCGCGGGCCGCCCGTCGGCCGCGAGGTCGAGGACGTGGCGCGGTGCGACTCGCAGCCGACCACGGACGCCACGGCGGCGGAGCCGATTCCGGCGAGCAGCAGTCGCCGGGGCAGGTGCAGGCTGTCCACCCTCGCACGCTATGGCCCATCCCCGCCTCGTGCGCGCTTACCGACGAGACGTCATCCGCTGGTGGGACATCCTCTCGGCTTCAGGTTGAGGGCGTCTACTACCGCAGACACGACCGTCAGGACCGACGGGCTGATCTCTCCGCTCGCCGCCGAGGAGACGGGCCGGGTACACCCCCGGCACCCACCGTGCGAGCCGGCGACAATCTACGATGATCACCTAGTATTGCCAGGCATCAATATCGGTGAGAATCTATGGTTGTCCGCTATCCCCCTCGGACCACCAAGGAGTCTCCATGCGATCCCGGCTGCTCGCCGTTGCCACCGCCACCGCAGTGGCAGCCCTCGGCCTCGCCACCCCCGCCCACGCCAGCCACTCCTGGGGCAACTACCACTGGGCTCGGACGGCCAACCCGTTCACCCTCAAGCTGGACAACAACGTCGACTCCAGCTGGAGCAGCTACCTCAGCACCGCCTCATCCGACTGGACTGCCTCCAGCGTCCTGAACACCACCGTCGTCACCGGCTCCTTCGGCAGCCGCAGCAGCTGCACTCCAACCACCGGCCACGTCGAGGTCTGCAACGGCTTCTACGGCGGCACAGGCTGGCTCGGCATCGCTTCCATCTCCGTCACCACCGGAAATCACATCAGCGCTGCCTACGTGAAGGTCAACGACACCTACTTCACCCAGTCGACCTACAACACCCCGGCCTACCGCCGCATGGTCATGTGCCAGGAGGTCGGCCACACGTTCGGCCTTGACCACCAGGACACCAACCAGACCAACACCAACCTCGGCACCTGCATGGACTACACCCGCAATCCGGCGGGGCCGCCGAGTAACGAGCACCCGAACTCGCACGACTTCACGCAGCTGCAAACGATCTACAGCCACCTCGACTCGTTCAACACCCCGACCCTTGCCCCCGCGCTCGCCGGAGCGTCGCGGACCAGCTGGGGCAAGCGAGTAAGCGGCGCGGAGGGTCACGGCGTGACGACCTACGTGCGCGAGACCGGTCGGGACAGCTACACCGTCACACGGGTCATCTGGGCCGGCTGATCACGCACCGCCTCGGACCAGTCTGGGGCCGCGCCGCTGAGCGCGCGGCCCCAGATCTGCGTACGTCCCATACCTGTCCCACCACCGGCTTGATCCGGCCTGCAACCGCCGTCAGTGGTTCTCACAGACAGTTGGGTCGCGGGTGAGGTCACGAGCCGTGGTGGCCGGTGTGGTCGGTCGGGGCTGGCGCTGGGCCTTCACCGCCGCCCGAGGATGCGTCTTCGCCACCGCTGATCAGCGGCCCGACAACGAAGGTGGACAGCGCGAACATGGCCGCGAACACCACCAACGCGATGCTCGGTGCCCACCAGCTGTTGAAGCGACGCCGTAGCCGCCAGAGCATCGGCACCGAGGCGACGAGGCCGAGGACGCCGAACAGCACCGTACCGCCCGCGCCGGCGACCAGCGCCGTGCCGGCCAGCACGCCCACGTGGTGGAGAACGTGCGGAGCCAGGCCGACCAGCGCGCCGATCGCCCCGACGAACCCGCTCCACAGCGCGCGCAGTCTGCCGGGGATCACGACCCGCGCCGCGCGGACCGGTGCCGGTGCGGGGTGGGAGTGAAGGTGAGTCATGAGGTCTTCTCTCATCGGGCGTGGACGTATCGTCGAACGGTGGCCGTGAGGTCCGTGACGGCTCGCCGGGTCTCTGCGTCGAGAGCCTGTCGATCGCAGCTGACGGCGTGTTCGTCGAGGATTGACAGTGCGACGGCGTCGAGTGCTCCCCGCACGGCGGCGATCTGGTCGAGGATCTCGGCTGGGTGCCGTCCGGCCTCGTACATGGCCAGTACACCCCTCAACTGTCCAGCGGCCCGCCTCAGCCGATTGGCGACCAGCCGCTCCGCCACCGTGGGCCGTTGACGGTCGCGGTGGCCGGTCCCTGTGCCGCTCATGACCGTCCGCCTCTGTGCTGGCGGTAGTTCGGACGGTCGAGCGAGGGCGTGGCCGGTGTCCGGCTCAGCCGCGGAACGAAGGCCGGGACGCGTCGGGCGTAGGCGAGCCAGGCATCACCGAACCGCGCGGCCACGTCCCGTTCCTCGGCTCGGGCCAGGCGCAGGTAAACGGCGAGCAGGATCGGGAACATCACCAGGGTGGGGATCGTCGGCCACTGCAGCAGGAAACCGATCATGATCAGCAGGAAGCCGTCGTACTGGGGGTGACGGACGTGGGCGTACGGGCCGGTCATGGCGAGCCGATTGATGCGGGCCGCCTCGTGCAGTACCCGCCACGCGGCCGAGATGAGCCAGAACCCCGCGCCGATCAGCACGTAACTGGCCAGATGAAAAGGACTCAGGTGCGGGTCGCCGGTCCACCCGACCAGGTCGTTGAACAGGTGTCCGCCGGCGTGAGTGGCCCGCAGGGCCGGGAAGCGGGAGCCGAGCCAGCCGGAGAGCAGGTAGACGGTCAGAGGAGCGCCGTACATCTCGGTGAACAGGGCGAGCAGGAAGGCGGTGAACGCGCCCATGGCGCGCCAGTCCCGGCCGGTACGCGGGTGGAAGAAGCTGGCGGCGAAGAGGACGAACAGCGCGGTGTTCAGAATGACCAGGGGCCACAGCCCGTAGGCGGTGTCAGCCATGGCGGTCTCCCCTCACAGCGATCAGGAGCGGTGTCCGCCGGCGGCGGCCGGGGCACGGTGATGGGACTGTCCGGCCCAGGTGTTCGCGCAGGTGGCGGAGCAGAAGTAGGCGACGGTGCCGTCGGGCTGATGCAGGACGTGGGCGGTGTCGGGGTCCACTGGCATTCCGCACACCGGATCGATCTGGCTCGCGTGCTCGTCGGTCGCGGCTGCCGTGTCCGCCCTGCCTGCCCCGGTGGGTTCGTGGGGTGTCTCGACGTCAGGCTGCACGGCGATGTCCGCGGCCGCTGGCAGCGGCGGGACGGTGTACCGGCGCAGCCGGTTGGCGTTACCCACCACGGACAGCGAGCTGAGCGCCATCGCGGCGGCGGCCAGCATGGGCGACAGCCGCCAGCCGAACAGCGGGTAGAGGGCGCCGGCAGCGACCGGGATACCGATTCCGTTGTAGGCGAGGGCGAAGAAGAGGTTCTGCCGGATGTTGCGCATGGTTGCGCGGGAGAGCCGGATCGCGGTGACCACGCCGGTGAGCGAGCCGGAGATCAGGGTGATGTCGGCGGCTTCGATGGCGACGTCGGTGCCGGTGCCGATGGCGAGTCCGACATCGGCGGCGGCCAGGGCCGGAGCGTCGTTGATGCCGTCGCCGACCATGCCCACGCGGCGCCCCTCGCCCTGTAGCCGGCGGATCTCGTCGGCCTTGTGATCGGGTAGCACCTCGGCCAGTACCCGCCGCACGCCGACCTGCGCGGCGACTGCGGCGGCGGTACGGGCGTTGTCGCCGGTGAGCATGACGACCTGGATGCCGAGTCGATGCAGGGCGGCGATGGCGGCTGCCGAGTCTTCCTTGATGGTGTCGGCCACGCCCAGCACTCCGGCCGGTTGCCCGTCCACCGCCGCCAGGATCGGGGTCCTGCCGAGCGCGGCCAGATCGGCCGCTATCGGGCTCAGGCCGTCGGTCAGCACGCTCGCCTCGTCCAGCAGCCGGGCGCTGCCGACGAGGACGTGCCTGCCGTCGATGGTGGCGCGGACACCCTTGCCGGTGACGGATTCGAAGGCGTCGACGGTGGCCGCGGGCAGGCCCTGGGTCCGGGCACCGGCCACGATCGCGGCGGCGAGCGGGTGCTCGCTGTTGGTTTCTGCGGCGGCCACGACAGCGAGCAACTCGTCCTCAGTCAGCTGGCCGGTCGCGTGGACGTCGGTGAGAGCGGGCCGGCCGGCGGTCACGGTGCCGGTCTTGTCCAGCACGACGGTGTCCAACCGGTGTGCCGTCTCCAGCGCCTGCGCGGAGCGGATGAGGATGCCGGCGTGAGCTCCCTTCCCCGTCCCCACCATGATCGACAGCGGGGTTGCCAGGCCGAGCGCGCAGGGGCAGGCGATGATCAGCACCGCGACGGCGGCGATGAGAGCCATGGTCAGGGCGGGTGGTGGGCCGACGACGAACCACGCGGCGAACGTGACGATGGCAAGGGCGATGACCGCGGGCACAAAGTAGCCGGAGACGGTGTCGGCCAGCCGCTGGATGGGCGCCTTGGAAGCCTGCGCCTGCCGGACCAGCCGCACGATCTGCGCGAGCATGCTGTCGGCGCCCACGCGTGTCGCCCGTACGCGCAACGCGCCCGTGCCGTTGATGGTCGCGCCGATCACCGTGTCTCCGGCGCGGCGGAGGACCGGGAGGGGTTCTCCGCTGATCATCGACTCGTCCACGGCGGAGGAGCCGAAGAGCACCACCGCGTCGACGGGGATCTTCTCCCCGGGTCGCACCAGCACCTCGTCGCCAACTGTGACGTCCTCGAGAGGGATTTCGGTTTCGATGTCGTCGCGGATCACGCGGGCGGTGCGAGCCTGCAGGCCGAGCAGGGCGCGGATGGCCTCACCGGTGCCCGCCTTGGCACGCGCCTCGAGCAGCCGGCCGAGCAGGATGAGGGTGATGATGACGCCGACGGCCTCGTAGTACACCCCCCGCGAACCGGCGGGAAGCAGGCCGGGCGCGACGGTGACGAGCAGGCTGTAGCCGTACGCGGCGATGGTGCCGAGAGTGATCAGCGAATTCATGTCGGCCGCCCGGTGCGCGAGGGTGAGCCACCCGGTGCGGTGGATCGGCCAACCCGTGTAGAGCATGACCGGGGTGATGAGGGCGAGCTGGAGCCAGGGCTCACGCAGTAGTCCAGGCACCCACATCACGCCGAACAGCTCATGCGCCATGACGGCGAACAGCACAGGAGCGGTCAGGACCGCACCGACCAGAACACGGCGCGTCAGGTCAACCAACTCTTCATGCCGTTGCTGTTGCTCGGGCTCGTCACCACCGACAGGGTTCGGCGGTGACATCCCCACGGCGCCGGCCGGGGACCGCTCATCGGCGGCCTTCCCGTGCGGTGCGCCGACAGGCGACGGTTCCACGACCAGCGCGCCCCGGACCATGTTCATGCCGCAGGTGAAGCTCACCGTTCCCGCCTGCTGGGGCGTGAACCGGACCGGTGTCTGCCGGTGTGCGGGTAGAGCGGCGCTGACCCCGAGGTCGGCGAACACCACCTGGCTGCTGCAGTCGCCGGTTTCCTGCCGGTCGAAGACGATCTCTACCGGCTCGCCCTGGCGAACCTGGATCACGTCTGGCTGATAGCCGCCCCGTACGGTCACCCGTATCCGCTGGACACCGTCGGAGAGCTCGGCGCGGTGGGCGCGACGAGGTGCGAAGAAGTACCAGCCAAGGACACCGATGGCCACCACCGCGACGACCACCACCACCAGATCGACAACGTTCACGACGGCCTCCTCACCTACGAGTCCAGGCTCCGATACCGGTACCCGGCGGGGGTAGGGACCTTGGACCCGAGGTCGGGGGCCCTGCGGCCGTCGATCGGGTGACGGCGCGGGCGCATCGTGAAGCTGCAGGGACTGAAAGGAGACGACGATGAGACGCCAACATCTGCCGCTGTACGCGATCGCCTTGGCTCTGGTGGTGGCCGGGGCCCTTGCCGTCGGCGTGCCCGCACGTTCGCTGACTTTCGGCCTGCTGGCGCTCGGCTGCCCGTTGATGATGTTGTTCATGCACGGCGGCCACGGCAGTCAGGGTGAGCACCAGGAAACGCCGCCGTCGTCCAAGACGACGGACCCACGGTGAGGTGAGGTCGGGCCGGGGAGGCGACGTCTCCGAGCCGCGGGCGCGACTGGATGTTGCGCCCGCGGCTGCTGAGCCGATTCCGGCCAGCAGCAGTCGGCGGGCAGGTGCCCGATCTCCGGCGCGCACGCTACGACCAAGCCCAGATCAAACCTTGACTTCGGGCCGAGCTGACGCCCGCTCGTCGGGTTCGCCTGTCCCGCGATGTTGGCTGGGAGCGGATGTAGGGCCCTTCGGCCTGTCATGGACAGGGCATTACTCCATGACCGAGGCAGGAATTACCGAGCACCTTTGTCCGTAGCTTGCGGGACCGGCTCGGCTGTTCTTCACGGTTGTCCCCGGTTGACGCGAGCCCGAATCCGGCGCCTGCCCCGTCAATGCGGGTCATCCGCGTCGTTCATGCGAAGGACGGGAAGCCATGCATAAGCCTCTCCTCATCACTGCTGGCGTGTTGAGCGTCGCGCTGCTCACCGGCGCGGCGTACGGCGCGGGCGTGAAAGTCGATGCCGGTTCGGGGCAGCACAGCGTCGACACCCACGCCGACGTCGACGCGGCCGGTTCGACCAACGACGATCCGGACCTGGGTACCGAGGACGGCCACGCCCACGGTAGCCACGCGGGCAGCAGCGGCACCCCGGCGACGTACGACCCGAAGGCGACCCCGGTCGCCGGCTTCACCGCACGCGATGCCGCGCTGCCTGCGGCGCCGGGCGGCCGCGAGCACCGGGTGACGTTGACCGTCACCGAGCAGGTCGCCGAGGTCGCCCCCGGCGTACGGCAGCGGACCTGGACCTACAACGGAACCGCGCCCGGACCGGTGCTGCGGGGGGAGGTCGGCGACACCTTTGTCGTCACCCTGGTCAACAAGGGTTCCACCGGGCACTCGATCGACTTCCACGCCTCTCAGGTCGCCCCCGACGCGAAGATGCGCAGCATCCATCCGGGCGAGAGCCTGACCTACACCTTCGTGGCAGCGCGGGCCGGTGTCTTCATGTACCACTGCGGCAGCGCCCCGGCACTGCACCACATCGGCAACGGCATGTACGGGGCCCTCATCGTCGACCCGCCGGATCTGCCGGCAGTGGACGACGAGTTCGTCATCGTCCAGTCGGAGCTCGCCCTCGGGCCGCAGGACGGGCTGGCGAAGCTCGGCAAGCTCTACCGCGGCGAGTACGACGCGATCGCATTCAACGGTTACGCCGGGCAGTACAAGTTCGCTCCCCTGACCGCAACCGCCGGGGAGCGGGTGCGGATCTGGGTCCTCGACGCCGGCCCGTCCGCGCCGAGCGCCTTCCACGTGGTGGGCACGGTGTTCGACACGGTCTTCGCCGATGGCGCCTACCTGCTGCGCCCGAACGACCCCGCACGGGGTGGGGCACAGGTACTCAACCTGGCCCCCGCACAGGGCGGCTTCGTGGAACTCACCTTCACCGAACCGGGCCGTTACCCGTTCGTCAGCCACCGCTTCGCGGATGCCACCCGCGGCGGCACCGGCGAGTTCACCGTCACCGCAGGCTGACGTCACCGTCAAGCGCTGCGCCGCCACCTGCCCGCGCATGAGGTGGTTTGACCGACGGCGGTGCCAGGCGTGGCGACTGACGGAGGAAGTAGCACACGTGCTCAGGTTTCTTCCGGCGTCAGGTGTACCCAGCCCGGGTGCCCGGTCGAGGACCTCGCGGACCGCGCCGACGAGGAACGGCCAGCCGCCGTAGAAGAACACCACCGACCCGAGCACCGGGCCGACCCACGAAACACCGGGGAAGTCCAGCGAGTAGCCCAGCCAGGCCATGACCAGACGGCTGGTGAGCACGACGGGGACGGTCAGCGCCAGACACACCCAGAACCGTCTGCTGAACATCTCAGGCGTGTGGCCGGCGTGCTTGTCGTGCTGCGGGTGCGTCCCGGCACCGCCGCTGGCATGGCCGGGCTGTCCGCCGCCGTGGTGCACCTGCCTCGCCTCCCGAACCTGTCTGCGGTCGCCGGGTGCCACCCTCACGCCCCGGGGCATCAGCGGCTGGGCCGGCGCTGCGGCCGTGCCCCAGGTCTTCACCATCGCCGGTGCGCCGGGCGCCCGTGGGATCTCGGCTATTCCGCCGCTGGCTGGCCTTGGCCACGGATAGGGTCTCGCTGGAAGGTCTGCGGGTCCTGCCGGGCGGGCCTCCTCACCCGAAGGCTTGTGGAGGCGGGTGGTGACTGCTTGCGGGGACGGGCGCAGGGCCGCGCGAGACGGCTGCGGTGCTGACAGGTTCCGCCTGCCCCTCGAACGTCTCGACGCCGTCCTGTTCGACCTGGCAGCCGTGTCGGAGCAGACCCCGCCGGCCACCGGACAGCCGCCAGCTGAGGTGATGGTCGCGGAGGCGGAGAGCCTGCTCGGGTCGCTGCGCCGGTCGGGGGTGGCTTCCGCTGTCATCGGCCGGCCCGGGAACGGTTTCGGCATCGACCAGCTGGCCGATCTCATGCTGGATGGTCAGGAGGTCGCGGCCCGGCTGCCGGACCCGGCGGTCCTGTTGCACGCGGCAAGGCTGCTCGGGGTGCATCCGGCGCGAACCGCGGTGGTCCATTCCACGCTAGCTGGGGTGCAGGCCGCCTGCCGCGGCGGGTTCGGGCTGGTCGTGGGCATCGAGTACGGCAGGGCCGCGGCCGAACTGCGTACGTACGGCGCGGAGCCGGTGCTGGGCGGCTTGGCGGACGTGACCGTCGATGAGCAGGCGATGCGACGCCGGTGGTGGCAGCCGGCGCCGACGGCCGGCGTCGAGCATGCCGGCTGGCTCCTCGACTACACCGGTGTCGACCCGGAGACGGAGGGGATACGCGAGACGCTGTGCACGATCGGCAACGGCTACCTGGCCACCCGAGGCGCGGCACCGGAGGCCGATGCCGGCCACGGCCACTACCCGGGCACCTACGCCGCCGGGGTCTTCAACCGGCTGCCGACCCGGCTGCATGGCCACGTCCATGAGGACGAGAGCCTGGTCAACCTGCCGAACTGGCTGGCGCTGCGCTGGCGGCGACCTGGAGAGCGTTGGGTGATGCCGGACGGGCCCGGCGTCAGCGAGCACCGGCAGACGCTCGACCTGCGAGCCGGCGTGCTGCACCGCCGCTACCGGCACGTCGACGGGTCGGGGCGGGCCACAACGGTGGTGTCGCGCATGTTCGTCTCGATGGCGGTGCCACACCTGTCCGCGCTGGAGATCACGCTGGTGGCGGAGAACTGGTCGGGCACACTGCAACTGCGCTCAAGCATCGACGGCCGGGTCGCCAACCGGCAGGTAGTCGAGTACGGGCCGCTGGCGGGCCGGCACCTACGCCCGGACGGGCAGGGGCGGGACGGCGACGACGGACTGTGGCTGCGGGTCGGCACCACCCAGTCCCGGATTCGGGTCGCGACCGCCGTGCGTACCCGCCTGTTCCGGGCCAGCGTTCGCGTCGCCGCGCGGCCCCGCGTCGACCTGTCGTCCGGCTGTCCACAGCAGACCTGGACGGTCTCGGTACGTGCCGGTGAGCCGCTCCGGGTGGAGAAGGTCGCCGCCCACCACACCTCCCGGGACCGGGCGGTCACGGAACCCGCCGCCGCGTCCCGGGACGCGGTGGCCCGGGCGGGCTCCTTCGCCGAGCTGCTCGGTGAACAGGTACGGGCGTGGCGGCGGCTGTGGGAACGCAGCCACATCGAGCTGCACACCGATCGTCCCTCCCCGTCACTGGAGCTCAACCTGCACACCTTCCACCTGCTGGTCGCCACCTCGCCGAACGTCACCGACCTCGACGCGGGCGTCGGCGCGCGCGGCCTGCACGGCGAGGGGTACCGGGGTCACGTCTTCTGGGACGAGGTGTTCGTGCACCGGGTGCTGGCGCTGCACCTGCCCGAGGCCAGCCGCGCGCTGCTGCTCTACCGGTGGCGTCGCCTCGACGCCGCGCGGCGGGCCGCGGCGGCGATCGGCTGCCGGGGGGCGATGTTCCCGTGGCAGTCGGGCAGCGACGGCCGGGAGGAGACGCCGAGGGAGCTGTTCAACACCCGTACGGGCCGGTGGATGCCAGACCGGTCGGCGCTGCAACGGCACGTCGGCCTGGCGGTCGCGTACTCGGTGTGGCAGTACCACCAGGCCACCGGAGACCTGGACTTCCTGCGTACCCATGGCGGGGAGCTGATCCTGGAGACGGCCCGGTTCTTCGCCGACCTGGCGCGACGCAACCCGCGCACCGGACGGTACGAGATCACCGGCGTGATGGGCCCGGACGAGTTCCACGACGGCTATCCCGACCGCGAGGGGCCCGGCCTGGACAACAACGCCTACACCAACGTGATGACGGTGTGGCTGCTACGCCAGGCCCTCGCGGTGGTCGACCTGCTGGCCTGCCGGGACGGCACGAGCCTGCCCGACCGGCTCGGCATCGACGACGGCGAGCTGGCGCGGTGGGCCGAGATCACCACTCAGATGTACGTGCCGTGGCACGACGACCGGATCATCAGCCAGTTCGACGGCTATGCCGACCTCGCGGAGCTCGACCTCGACGCCTACCGCCGCCGGTACGGGAACATCGGCCGCCTCGACCTCATCCTCGCCGCCGAAGGGGACTCCCCCAACCGCTACCGCGTCGGCAAGCAGGCGGACGTGCTCATGCTGCTCTACCTGCTCTCCGCCGAGGAACTGCGGGAGCTGCTCGCCGGCCTGGGGTACGACTGGCCACCGGAGGCCCTGCCCCGCACCGCCGGGTACTACCTGTGGCGAGCGAGCCACGGGTCGACGTTGAGCAGGGTGGTGCACGCCTGGGTGCAGGCCCGCACCAACCGGACCGCCTCCTTCGGAAACTTCACCGACGCGTTGGCGGCCGACATCCGCGACACGCAGGGCGGCACGACACGGGAGGGCATCCATCTCGGCGCCATGGCCGGAACCCTCGACCTGGCCGAACGCTGCTACCTGGGAATGGAGACCCGGCAGGACGCCCTGTGGTTCAACCCCCGCCTACCGCACGAGATCACCCGGCTGCACACCCTGATCACCTACCGCGGGCACCAGTTGCACGTCACGGCCACCAGCAGCGCCCTCGCCCTCATCGCCTCACCCTGCAACGCGGCACCGGTCACCGTCCACGTGGCGGGCCAGCCGCAGCTGATCATCGGCGGCGGCCAGCAGGTGTCGATCTCCCTCACCAGCTGAGGCCGCCGCTGGCGCTCTCGCCGATCAGGAGGACACGCCTCGATGGACAGGCCGGGCAGGGCCGAAGCTCCCTCACGTGCTGACCGGCTTACGGGCCGCGAGACGCTCGATCACACCAGCAGCGAAGCGCTGATGCTGCTCGATGTGCAGACCGGCCGCGGCCACGTCACGGATCGGACGCCGCCGGAAATGCTCACCGGCCGCCGGAACGCTGACCAGTTCGATGAGGCGTTGAATCGCTCGAACGGGACGATTGGCGCCGACCACATGGTCGGCCAGCAGGAGCAGACCGCCGGGGCGCAGGACGCGGACCATCTCCTCGACCGCTCGGTGCTCATCTGGGATGGCGCAGAGTGAGAGGGTGCAGACAACGGTGTCGAAGGTGGCATCGGGAAAGTCCAAGTGGTGGGCGGTACCGGGCCGCAGGTCGACGCTCCGGCCCAGTTCGGCGGCCCGCTGGCCCGCGATCTCCAACATCCTGGGGCTCAACTCCACCCCGGTGATCCGTACGCCGTCCGGGTAATAGGGCAGATTCCGCCCGGTACCGATGGCGACCTCGAGGGTGGCGCCGGTGGCATGCCGGCAGATCCACGCCCGCGTGTCGCGCAGGAAACGGCGTTCGATGAAGGCCATCTGCCGGTCGTAACCGCGGGCGTGCCGGTCCCAGACGCGGCGCTGCTTCTCATCGTCACTCATGGTGGCGAAGATATGTGACCTGCACCAACTCCGCCGGCGTACCGACCTGCCGGCCATCGCCGGACCCGCAGCGCCAGGGGCACCCGCTGCGGCCACGGTAGCGGCCCGGCGACCTCACTGCGGCACGTACCGGTCGGTCCAGGTGGCGCCCGCGTCGGTGGTGGCAACGACCCGGTCACCGGCGAGCGCGGCGAAGAGCGTGCCCTCGTGCGTGGCGATGCTGTGCGGCTGCCCCGGCACCGCTCCGCGGCGCTGCCACTGCTGCCCGCCATCGGTCGACGACCAGACCGCTCCGTCCCGGGCCACCACCCACACGCCGGTGCGGTCCCAGGCGAGCAGGCCGACAGCGGGAGCGCCCGCGACCGTCTGCCAGCTCCGGCCGGCGTCGGTGGAGCGCTGCAGACCGCCGCGGCCCACCGCGAGGATGCTCTGCGCATCGGTCGGGCTGACCGCGAACTCCCCCATCGCCACCCGGGACCGCTGGTCCCAGGTCCGCTGGTCGACGCTGACCATGAACGCGCCGTCCGTGGAGTTGTAGCCGTACACGGAGCCGTGGGCGGCCTGCAGCCCGTGGAAGTCCGCCGCGCCGGACAGCGACTTCGCCCGCCAGGTCACGCCACCGTCGGTCGACTCGATCAGACCTACGTTCGCAGGGCCGTCCTCGGAGTGGCCGGAGGCCAGGAAGTGCCCGGGGCCGACCACGGTGAAGCCCATCAGGTCCAGGGCGTCCTTCGACACCCGCACGGCGGTGTGCGCGTCATCGAGGCGGAACAGTCCGACGTGGGTGGCGACGTACAGGGCCCCGCTGCCCGGGTCGGTGGCAACGGCGTGCACGTGCCCGAACCCCTCGTGCCCGGTATCCGCCGAGCTGTGCCCAGCCGAGGAGCCCTGGTCCCGGAGGGCGAACACCACCACGGCGGAGAGGACGGCCAGAGCGGTCAGCGCCGTTATGACGATCTTCCGGGTCGGCCCGGACTGCGGCTTGCTGGCCTGCGTCTTACGCGCGGATCCTTCTCTGCTGCTCGGTCGCGTCGGCTGCGATGTCCTGCTCATCGGCTGCGTCCACCTTCTCCTCATTGATCAACTTTCTGGCCGAGGGCCCTGTCCTGGCGGGGTTCAGGGTGACCTTCCGCCCCCACCAACAATGACGCGAAGTCGGCGGAAGACCCGTCCGAAGACCATGAAGATTCGCTGAAGAACAGGCCCGAGCTTCACGCACAGGCAGGCCGTTGATCGCATGGGAGACGGACAGGGCCGCGGCCTTACCATGCGGACGTGCGGTCGCAGCGCACGTCACGTACGTGCTCCAAGGCATCCGCCCGCGTCCGGGACGCCTCAGCGGACCGGCATCGCGGGCAGGGTCAGGGTGAAGGTGGCACCAGCTCCGATGCCGGCGCTGGCGGCCGAGAGCCGGCCGCCGTGGGCCTGGGCCAGGGCGCGGGCGATGGTCAGCCCGATGCCGCTGCCCCCGGTGGCCCGGCTGCGGGCCGGGTCGGCCCGGTAGAACCGGTCGAACACGTGGGGCAGATGCTCGGCCGCGATGCCCTCGCCGGTGTCGGCGACCGCGACGCTCACCTCTCTGGCGCTGGAGCTGGTGGTGACCGTGACACTTCCGCCGGTCGGGGTGTGGCGTAGCGCGTTGCCGAGCAAGTTGTCCAGGATCTCGCGCAGCCGGTCAGGGTCGGCGAGCACCCGCCCCGACGCAGGATCGCCCCGGTGTTCGAGGACGACGCCCTTGTCCGCGTAGCCGGTGGCGGCGGCACGCACCGCCTCATCGACCACGACGTCCACGTCCAGCGGCTCGCTGTGCATGTCGGCCCGGCGTTCCTCCGCCCGGGAGAGTCCGTCGATGTCATCGGCCAGGCGGTCCAGCCGCCTGGTCTGATCGCGAAGCGTCCGCCAGGTGTCCGGGCCGGCGGGGATGACACCGTCCTCGATCCCCTCCAGGAAGCTGTCGACGGTGGCGATCGGGGTACGTAGCTCATGCGCCAGGTCGGCCAGCAGCTCCAGTCGACGCCGTTCGGTGTTCTGCAGGGTGGCGGCCATCCGGTTGAACGCGTCATCCACCGCGGCGAGCTCCGATCCCAGCCGGCTCGGTGGCATCCGCGCGGTGTAGTCACCGTCGGCGACGCGGGTCGCGACTCCGGAGAGTTCGGCGAGTGGACCGGCCAGTCGCCGGGTGATGAACCAGCTCACCGCCAGCGACGTCACCAGGGCGGCGCCAACCGCGACGCCGAGCGAGACGAGCAACGTGGTGAGCAGGGCGGACTCGAGATCATGGGTCAAGCCGGCGGACATGCCCATCATGTGGTGCAGGTGACTGCGGAACAGCCCAGGCGCGACGGCGAACGCCACCAGCACCAGGGTGACCGCCCCGGCGGCGACGATCAGCGACTGCGCGATGAACAACCGGGTCGAGAGTCGGTCGGTTCGGAGTCCGGGCCGCATCAGCCGGGGCCCATCCGGTAACCCACGCCACGCACGGTGCGGATGTAGCGCGGGTGGGTGGCGTCGTCGTCCAGCTTGCGGCGCAGGTTGCCGACGTGCACGTCGATGACGTGCTCGTCGCCGTACCAGTCGCCGCCCCAGACGTGGTCCAGGAGCTGCCGCCGGCTGAACGCCACCCGGGGCTGCGCGCTGAGCACGTCGAGCAGGTCGAACTCGGTGCGTGTCAGCTCAACATCCTGGCCGCCCACGCGGACCTCCCGCGCGGCCACATCGATCTCCAGGTCGCCGAATAGGCGGACCTGGGTCTCCGGTATGGCCGAAGGCGTACGCGGGCGGCGCAGCATGGCGCGCACCCGGGCAACCAGCTCCCGCGGTGAGAACGGCTTCGTCAGGTAGTCGTCGGCACCGACCGACAGCCCCACCAGCTTGTCGACCTCGTCGCTCTTGGCGGTGAGCATGATGATGTACGCGTCGCTGAACGCCCGGACGCGCCGGCACACCTCGACGCCGTCGATGCCGGGCAGCATCAGGTCCAGCACGATTACGTCCGGCTCGGTGTCGCGCGCCGCCGCCACGGCGGCGTTGCCGTCCCCGGCGGTGACCACGTCGAAACCCTCCCGGCTCAGGTAGCCGGAGACGACCTGCACCAACGGTGGCTCGTCGTCGACCACCAGCGCACGGAACCGGGCGCCCCCGGCACCCGGTTCCACCCCGTCAACCCGCATGGTGCCTATTCCTCGCTCATGGTGACGAACGTCCCGTGCCAGGTGTGGTCCCACACCGCGCCGGTGTACGCGTTCACCGACAGCATCCCGACCGGCTTTCCGTCCCGCAGGGTGTGCAGGGTGTAGTACCCGGGGAACTCGTCCGCGTCTCCGGCAGCCAGTCCCGTCCCCTGCCGGTCGAGCCACCCTTGGACGATGGTGGCGGCCTCGGCCGCCGACACCCGCGCCGTTGCGGCCGTCGCGCCAGCGTGCATGCCGTTGCGGATGTTCCACATCATGGCCGGACCGTACTCGATGCTGACGGCACCGTCGGCGGGATCGATGAGCACCTCGGTGGCCCCACGCCCGGTGGTGGTGGTCAATTCGGCGTAGTAGCCGTTGGTGAACTGCATCGTCTCACCGACGCGCAGGCCGAGCCGGTCGGCGAACGCGGCGGCGCGTTGCCGGGCCTCGTCCAGCGACTCCACCCGCTGCCCGTCACCGGGCAGGCCATAGGGACCCCGCATCATGCCTGCGCCGCCGGTCATGCCTGCGCCGCTCATCATGCCGGAGCGGTAGCCGGCGCCCTTCATGTCCGACGTCGAGGGCGATGGACCGGCTGCGGCCCAAGCTGCCCCGCCGATGACCGCCGTCACTCCCGCGACGATTGCTGCGGCCACCGCCATCCGCTGGCGCGTCATCGTCCTCACCTCCGGCCCGTCCGGGCGGCCGCCAGGTTCTCGCGTGCCCGCCGATACTGCTCAATGTCGATCTCGCCGAGGGCGAACCGGCGGTCGAGGATCTCCTCCGGCCGCTCCGGCCGGCCACCCTGCACGGATGGAGTCCGGGGCAGCAGAGCGCCGACGCCCCAGACGATCAGCCCGAGAAGCACGATCCAGAACAGGGCCATGAAGATCCAACCGCCCATTCCCATGCCCCAGCCGTAGCCCATCATCGCCGTCTCCCTACGTCGCTTCCGTGCCTTACGCCATTCATGCTCCAGCCGGCGTCTCAACGACCGATGCGGCGTACTGTCAAGATCTCGTCAAGGCCTCCGCTCAGCGTGCGGTGACAACGCGTAGGCACAAATTCCTGGGCTACGCGCGCGAGGCCGGATGTCGGTGTCGATCGGCTGCCTTCCCCCGAGAGGTCGGCGAAGACCGCGTCCGTCCCTGGACGAATCCAAGATCGGCCGTGACCGGGCAGGCGTCACGGGTGGTCAGAAAAATCTTCAACCACCACGAGATCGACAGAACGCACCCCGCTCGACCGGCGGTTGCCCTACCAGTCGAGCCAACAGGGCATGTGCGCGGCCGAGTCCAGCCAACCCTTGCATCGTTGCCCACCTATATCGAGATGAATAACTGCAAGCCTCGGTGTGGGAGGTCCTGGTGCAGGACGCGGCGGAACTCGACGACCCCGACCTGCTCGGCTGGTGGATACGGCAGCCGAACCGGCGAGGCCGCCCACGGAAGCGGCGCTTGGCATCACCGCATCCCCTGGGCATCCGGTTCGCGTTCTACGGCCGGATGTCGGCCCGGGAATTCCAGGACCGGCTGTCGTCGGCGCGGTGGCAGCGCGACTTCGCCGAGGACGTGATCGACGGCCGGGGCGTCATCGTGGCCGAGTTCTTCGACGTGGGCCATTCCCGGCAGCTGCCCTGGCCGCGCCGCCCGCAAGCCGCACGACTGCTGACAGCCCTCGCCGACCCCGATCGCGGGTTCGACGCGGTGGTGGTGGGAGAGTTCGAACGAGCCTTCTACGGCAACCAGTTCCGCGACCTCGCACCGCTGTTCAAACTCTACGGAGTGCAGCTGTGGCTGCCCGAGCTCAACGGCCCGGTCGACGCCGACAACGGCCTTCACCTGTCGCTACTGGCCCTGCTCGCTGTGCACTCCGAATGAGAGGTCCAACGCTCGCGGTTCCGCGCCAACGCCGCCATGCGCGTCCAGGTGATCGAGCAAGGCCGTCATCTCGGCGGCCGACCACCATACGGGTACCGGCTGGTCGCGGCAGGACCGCACCCGAACCGGGCCCACGCCAACTGGGGAGACGATCGCCAAGACTTTGAAGCTCACACAAGTCTAGGTGCTCCGGTGACCTCTTCGAGCCCGCCGAAGAGGTCACCGAGCACGATGTGCTGGTCATGGCACTGCGGTGGGATCGGCGTGTCAGGCAGTGGGACAGATGCCGACGCTTAGACGGGGAAGGGCGCCGTTGCATTGCCGGATCGGTGGACGCGTTGAACCTGTGTCGGGTCCACGGTCAGATCGCTTGGGCGAGTTCGAGCCGATCAGGAGGACGAACCACCGATGCCCAGCATGCCGGATCCAGATGAGAGCAGCCAGAGTCACCCGCGCGATGAGGAGATTGTCCTCGGCGTCGACACCCAAACAGGGGCATCAGAGTCCACGGCGGCCAGACTCACCGACCGGCGGCCGGGTCGACCCAGGCTTGATCCGGATCGGCGTAGGGGTCCTGCGCGATCGGGTACTGGGCGGTCGGCGCCGTGTGAAGGCCGGGCGTGCGGTACACGCCGGGGCTACCGGCCTGCCTCGGCACCTCGTAGCCGGCGACCTGGGTGGGCGCGTGCGGGTATGCCGGCTCGCCGTACTGCTGCGGTTCGTCCCAATCGGTCTCGACACGCTGAGGTCCGCGCCGCCACACCAGCTTGCCGATCACGCCGATCCCGCCGAGCAACAGCAGCGCGCCGATCGTGTACGCCAGCCAGATGAGCGAGCCGCTGCCGCCTGACGAGCCGGCACCGGCAAGCGGTGACTGGTCGATCGGAGCTGTGCCGTCGGTCGGTGCCAGGGAATCGCTGACCGTCGGTGACGAAGCCGGCGTCGAAGCCGGCTGAGTCTGGGTCGGCTGTCCCGCCGCCACGATCGAGGACTGGTACGGGCCAGCCGAGCTGACGCCCCTGCGGTCCCGCCTGGACTGCACCTGCATCGAAAGCGTCAGTGCGGTTCTCGGCAACTTCTTGCTGAACGACAGCTGGTAGGTGATGTTCAGTCCGCCGCCGGGCGGCACCGCGAGCACCCCGAAGTCGATCTGCTCGGTTGCCGTGACGGCACCGCTGTGCACACCGCGCTGGGTGAACGTCCCCACGTCGTGCGGTCCGCCGGGCATGCGCTGACGCTGTAAGTCCACCAGGTCACCGACGAGGCCATCCGCCTGTAGCAGGAACGACACGTCGACGTAGCGGAGGATCTCCTGGGATTGGTTGACCAGGTGCACGGTGAAGGGCGTGGGGTCGTCTCCGCCGGGGAACTGTGCGGGCAGGTTGTCGATGCTCACCTGACAGCATCCCTCGCCCTCGGCGAATGCCGGCGACGCCACGGTGAGGACCGTGGCCGGCACGGCGATGAGTAGGCCGAACAGGGCCGTCACGACGCTGCGACTGAACCGTTTACGCCGCGTATACCCGATCCTTGCCGACGCGCGCCGATGCCCGCCATCGGCAACCGGCCACGCTACGTCGATGCGCTACGCCAGGCAAGCCGAGATGCCCCCGAGCCGCGCCGGGTCAGGCACCTGCCGCCAGCGCTCATCTGTGTCTTGCGCTGGTCAAACACCCCGGCCATTGGGCCACCAGCGATCTGCATGGGGCGGTTCGCATGGTGCATCGTGCGGTCCACCTTTGGCCTTGACCTGTGCAGAAGCCGTGGTAAGCGCCGAAGCCGGACAGGCCAGGCACCGGACGGCCCAAGGGACACCTATCGCGGCCTGCACCACGGCATTTTCTCCAGAAGATGATCAGATATGACGCCGACCGCTTCGAGGTACTCGGATCCGGGGGCGGCCGTACCATCGCCCGGTTGAACCGTCGGGCGACATCGGCAAGATCGTCCGAGAACCGATCCAGCTCCGCAGCGAACAGGATTGCCGCCGTAGCGTGTTGCCGACCTGCGGATAGTCGCCGGCCTCCCAGCCCTCGCGCTGATGGCGCCGTTGCCCTATCGGATCGGCGGACGTGTTGAACCCGTGCCGGGGTCCGCGGTCAGATCGCGTGGGCGAGTTCGGTGAACGCAGCGGCGACCCGCAGAGCGGGCGGGGTGTCGACGGCGAGTTCGTAGTGTCCGCGTCGGAGGTTCTGCATGAAGGCGTGGCCGGCGATGATTACCTATGCTGTCTTGTCCGTTCGTAGCCCGCGCATCGGTTTCAACCGGTGTTTGAGCTGGCTGTGATCAGCCTCGATCGGGTTGTTGGCGTACTGCTCGATGTGGTGCCACGCGGACGGGATCAGCTGGTCGAGCACGGCGGGGTAGATCGCGGCGGCGTCGGTGACGACCTCTGCGGGTGTCACCTTCAACGTCGACAGCGCCCGGCGGAAGAATCGCCGGGCCGCGGCGGCGTCGCGGCGGGCCGAGACGAGCGCGTCGATGACCTGCCCGTACTGGTCGACCGCCCGGTACACGTACCGCCAAACCCCGTTGACCTTGACGTACGTCTCATCAACGAACCACCTGTCGCCTTGTGAGTGCCGGCAGAAGCGGGCGGCGTCGGCCAGCAGTGGGGTGAGCCGGTGCACCCACCGGTAGACGGTGACGTGATCAACCTCCACGCCGCGTTCGACCAGCAGCTCCTCAACGTCGCGATAGGACAGGTTGTACCGCAGGTACCAGCGGACCGCGACCACGATCACCTCCGGCGGGAACCGGAACCCGGCGAACGCCGACTTCGGAGGCAGCCACGGGCCAGGCCGGGTCGACGACGTCACTGCTCAAGCCTGCCTCGATCTTGCCAACGCTCAACGCAACGGAGCCCGCCGGCGCGGATCACTCGGACCTTGGGGATCCGTACCTTCTCGGCACGATGATGAACGGCCACCCGACTACCACGCCGCAACGGCCCAACGGGCCACGATCATTGTCGGGATGCACTCTAGTAATAGTTGTCGATCGGCTGGCGCGCCTCGTCGAACAGCGCCGGCCCCTCGTACCGTACCGGGGGCAGCGGCGGGGTGGCCGGCTTGACCGCCTCGAACTGCTCGCTGGACAGGGCGTACACCACCCGGCCGAGGCCGGACCGGTTGATCGCGGTCGTGCACATCGGACAGGGCTGGCAACTGGTGAACATGGTGGTGCCGGCGGCCTCGTCGGGGTCGAGTTCCCGGGCGGCCCAGCGGGCCAGCTTCAGTTCCGGGTGGGCGGTGATGTCCGAGTCGGAGACCACGGTGTTGTGGTCCTCGATCAGGACGGTGCCGTCCGCACCGACGAGCAACGAGCCGAACGGCCGTTCGCCGGCCGCCCCGGCCTGGCTGGCCAGTGCCACGGCGTGGCGGAGGAATTTTTCGTCATCGGGGGTCATCGGTCCTCCTGGGAGTTGTGGTACGCGGCCACGGCCGCAAGTGTCCGCCAGGCACGTTCGGGCTGGCGGATCTCGGTCAGGTCGCCGTTGAACGGGTCGAGCACCACCGTCTCCGCGCCGAGCAGACGGATCTGGTCGAGGTCGGCGAGGATCTGGTCGATGGTGCCGACACCGGCGAGCCGATCGGGAGCGGTGAACGGTTCGCGGGTCTCCCGGAGCGCGATGCGCGGCGTCAACGCGGGCACCGGACGGCCCAGTTCGTCGGCGGTGGCCTTCAGCCGCCCGGCTGCGTCCGCCAGCCATCCGGGCGTGACCCGCAGCGGGTGCCAGGCGTCACCGAGCCGTACGGCGCGACGGATGCCGGCATCACTGTTGCCGCCGACCCAGATCAGGATCGGCGGGGTGTCGTAGTCGGCGGTGTTCCGCCACGCGTCCCGCATGGTGTCCAGGTATTCGTCGGTCAGCGCGCCGCGCCGCCGGAATGGGATGCCGAGCGCCTCGAACTCCTGCCGGGCCCAGCCGACGCCGACGCCGAGGACCAGTCGGCCGCCGCTGAGCCGATTGAGGTTCGCCGCCATCCGGGCGGTGAGCAGCGGGTGCCGGTACGGGACGATGAGTACCGTGGTGCCCAGCCGGACCCGGCGGGTCACCCCGGCCAGCCACGACAGCGTGGTGAACGGCTCGTAGAACGGCGCCGGATACTGTTCGGCCACGTCGGGGGTCACCGCGATGTGGTCGGAGACCATCAGCAGGTCGAAGCCGAGGCCCTCGACCGTCTGCGCCCACCGTCGCAGCACCTCCGGGTCGGTACCCGGGGCGAAGTTCGGTACGTTCACGCCAATCTGCACGGGATCGAGCCTAGTCAGCGTGGATCCCGCCTGGGAACATCATGATCCCTGCCTTTACTGGCTTCTGCCCCGAGATCGTCGGTAAGTTGGCCCGATGGCCGAGAATCTTGATGCCGTCGATTGGTCGATCCTGACCGAGCTGCAGGGGGACGGCCGATTGCCGATCACCGAGCTCGGTCGCCGGGTCAAGCTGAGCGCGTCGGCCACCAGCGAACGGGTGAGGCGGCTGGAGGCGGCCGGTGTGATCAGCGGCTACCGCGCCGAGGTCGACCTGCCCAAGGCGGGCTTCGCCGTGCTCGCGGTGGTCCGGCTGAAGTACCCCGGCAGCCGGCACGAGCCGCTGCACCAGCTACTGGAGCGACGGTCGGAGATTCTGGAGTGCCTGCGCACCACGGGAGACGACTGTTACGTGCTGAAGGTGGCCGCGACGTCGATGGCGCACCTCGAACAGGTAGTCAACGATCTCGCCGGGTTTGGCAGCACCACTACCAACGTGGTCTACAGCGCCACCCTGCCGTATCGCGGCCCGCGCCTGACACCGCCCCGCTCGTGACCGATGTACGAACGCCCCACGGCTGAACCTCGCGGACATCCGCCGTCTGCAGGCGCTGTTGGTCGCCACGACGGTGAGACACCGTCCTGGGCGACGGTGTGGTCCACCGTTCCCTCAACCCTGTGGCGAATCCTGCCCGATCAGGCCGAGGTCGTCGTGGCCGTCGGACAACTGTCTCCACGGGGCGCCAGCGCCGCCGGTGGGTGCCCAGGGCCGGCGGGGCCGAGGTCGGTCAGAACCGCCGCGCCAGTCGTGGCATGGTCACCGCCGATCAGTACGAGCGTGCGCGCCCACTAGTACGGACGCCTGCTCGGCACGACCAGCGTGCCCAGCACCGCGGCCGGTCACGCTCGCCTGACGGCCTGGGCGCATGAGCTGGGCGTCGTCGACCACGTCGGCATCGAGGGAACCGGCAGCTACGGCGCCGGGCTGACCCGGCACCTGCTCGACCAGGGCATATCGGTGGTGGAAGTCGTCCGGCCGAACCGGCAGACCCGCCGACGGCGGGGCAAGACCGACGCCATCGACGCCGAAACAGCCGCTCGCTCGGTGCTGGCCGGCACTGCGCTGGGCACGCCGAAGACCGCCGACGGTGCCGTGGAGATGATCCGTACGCTGCGGCTGGTACGCCGATCGGCGATGAAGGCCCGCACCCAGGCGGCCAAACAGCTGCGCGCCGTGCTGGTCACCGCTCCGCAGGCCCTGCGAGACCGACTGCGCGCCATGTCGCTTCCGCAGCTCGTCGACGCCGCGGCGCGCTGCCGTCCCGGCCAGATCACCGCGATCGAGACGGCCAGCAAGCTGGCACTCAAGTCCCTGGCCACCCGGTACCAACAGGTCACGTCAGAGATCAACGCGTTCGACGCCGAGATCGAGCAGCTCGCCCGCCAGGCGGCACCGCACCTGATGGCCATCAAAGGTGTCGGTGTCGATACCGCCGGAGCGTTGCTGGCCGCAGCTGGCGACAATCCCGAGCGGCTGCGCAGCGAGTCCGCGTTCGCGCACCTGTGCGGCGTCGCGCCAATCCCGGCCTCCTCCGGCAAGACCAACCGGCACCGCCTCAACCGCGGCGGTAACCGCGACGCCAACCGTGCCCTCTACGTCCTGGCGCTCGGCCGCCTCAGCTACGACGAACGCACCCGCGCATACGCCGCCCGGCGCACCACCGAGGGCAAGACCAAACGCGAGATCATCCGCTGCATCAAGCGCTACCTGGCCCGAGAGATCTTCACCGCCCTCATCGCCGACGGGCAGACCCTCGTGCGCTCAACCGGAGCGTCGAATCTTGCGCATGAGCATCGCCCAGACCCCGTACCCGGAACCGACATCGCCGGTAATCGCGCCTGCGGCAGAGCCCATGAGCAGGGCATTCGCGCAGTCCGGGCAGACCTCCCGGCCGGTGATCGTTTTCTCGAACGGCTCGCGGACACTACGACCGCAGTCAGGGCAGTCCCGGCCTGACAATCCCATCCCTGCCTCCTGCGATCGGGTGCCCGAGCGTACGACCATGCCGCACCTTCGGCAGCAGAAAATATCGGCAGCGAGAAACGCGGACTTGACCCATAGGAGCATCGCTAAGCCTGCCGCGCGCGTCGCCGCGGCCTTACCGGCTGACGCCCGGGTGCGGCCCGGCCGTCAGCCGGCGGTCACCTCATCGCCGACGTGGATCTCACCTTCGGTCAGTGGGATCAACCGGACGCCGAACCACGTGCGGCCGTCCTCCTTACGGTGCCGGGCGAGGGTGCGGATCGGTTCCTTGCCGGTGGTCAAGGTGCCCGGGTCGATCAGGGTCAGTTGGCAGCGGTCACAGCGTTCGGCGAAGCGGAAGTCGACCTCGCCGATGCGCAGGGTCCGCCAGCCGTCCTCGGCGAAGGGCGCGATCGGCCCGTCGACGACCACGTTGGGCCGGAACCGGGCCATCGGCAGGGACGTCGGCGTCGGCTCGCCGCGCTCGGCAGCGCCCTCGGCGATCCAGTCGTCGAGCCGGCGCAGCGACGGCAGCGTGGTCGCCAGCAGCGGGCCGGCGTCGGAGAGGTTCAACGGGTCGTCGGGCCGGCCGCCGTGGGCGGCTGACACCGGCCGGCGGCGCGGCTCGTCGAGCCAGGCCAGCCGTAGTGGGCGCTGGAACTGGTCGGACAACCAGTCGTGCGCGTCGTCGTCCGCGAGCCGCACGGTGTCCAGCCGGGAGACGGTCGTGGTGGCCGGCTGCCCGTCCGTCGGCTGGGCGACGGTGAGGGTGGAGCCGTCCAGCCCGGTGAGGGTGATTGCACCGGGCGTCGGCACGGCCGTGACGCCGAGCATGCGGTGCTCGGTGCGCGCGGTGAGGTAGCTCCCGTCCGGGTTGAGGACCAGCCAGCGCCGGTCGTGGCGCAGCCCCCATGGTTCCACCGTCGCCCGGTCGGCGTCGACGCCGGCGAGGGACTTCACGGGATAGAGGTGCACGGCGGCCAGGCGCATGGCGTCGACGATAGGACACCGGCGAGTATCGGACGGCCCCGCCGAGCGTGCCGGGCTGTCGGTGCGGCGTGGCATAGTTCTGCCTGTCAGCGGGGGGCGGGCGCGGCGGCGACGCGGGATCGCCGCACGTGCCCGGCAGGAGGGAGCGACAGGTGGACGACGCCGGAACCGCACCGATCTCCGAGGCCCACCACACCACCAGCGGGCGGTTGCTGCTGCGCGCGCCCACGGCCGTGGACCTGGCGGACGTGTTCCGGATCCACGGCGATCCCCGGACCAACCAGTTCAACCCGGACGGCCCACACGCCGACGTCGAGGCCAGCAGGGAGCTGCTCGACGAATGGCTCGACCACTGGCGCGCGCACGGGTTCGGTTACTGGGCGGTGCAGTCGACGACGAGCGGTGAGGTGGTCGGCTTCGCCGGTGTCCGTCGCGGCCAATGGCTCGGTCGTCCCATGCTGAATCTGTACTACCGCTTCGCCCCGCCACACTGGGGACACGGTTACGCCACCGAGGCGGCACGACACGCCGTCGAGTGGGCCGCCGCGCACACGCCGGACCTGCCCGTGCTGGCCCGCACCACCGCCGACAACCTTCCGTCCATCCGGACGGCGCAGGCGGCGGGTCTGGTACGGCGGCCCGACCTCGACGCGGCCGACGACGGGGTGTGGACGGTGGTGCTGGCCTCGCGCTGACGGTCACCCCCCCCCCCCCCCCCCCGCCGACGCTCGGTCCTCTGGTCGGCCTGGTAACACGGGCCGCAGCGCCGCTCAGCGGAGCACGCGGTACCAGTGCGCCGTCTCGGCCCAGGCGCAGTCGTCAGCCCGGAATCAACGGTCACGCTGGTCAACTGGTCGTCGGAAGGAGCGGCCCCGCCATCCTGCGGGACCAGCTCTGACCAGAGTTGCCGTTGGTTTTTCGCTGATTACTACCGGGAGGCCCTTTGCGAGACTTAGGACCGGGGAGGACATGGACCAAGGCACCCGCGACGAGATGCTCGGCCGCCTGGCTGAGGCAGTCGGATCCGTCACAGTCGCACACCCGACGCGGGTTGCCATCGACGGACCCCCCGCCGCCGGCAAGACCACCCTCGCCGACGAGCTGGCCGAAGTCTTGCGCACACAAGGCCGGGACGTCATCCGCGCGACGATCGATGATTTTCTCTTTCCTCGGGCACAGCGCTATCCGCGCGGCGAGTACTCGGCCGAAGGCTGCTACTTCGACACCCACGACTACGAC
>NZ_JBAKHO010000037.1:0-55908 GCF_036902735.1 Micromonospora lacuserhaii
CGCGCCAGCGCGCCCGCCGACCTGGACGTGCCGCTCGACCCGGCCACCTCGGGCCGGCTGGACCTGCCCGGCCTGGGCGCCGTGCGGGTCCCGGCCGGGGCGGCGCGGGCGCGGGTGCGGTGCGCCGGCGGGCGAGCGGAGGTGTACTGCGCGGGCGAGCGGATCGAGATCGGGCCCGACGGCCCGGCCGACCCGCGGTGGCGGCCCACCCCGCGGCTGCGCGTGGCGCACGACGGCGTGCCGCTGACGCTGCTGCTGGACGCCGGGACGTGGCGGCACGTCCCGCTCACCGTGGCCGCCGGCGTCCACCCGGTCGCCGACGGAGCGGGCGACCCGCGGCGCTGGCAGGAGCGGCTCGGCGAGGGGTGGCGTCTGCTGGTGGACGGCCACCGGGCGGTCGCCGAAGAGGTCGGGGCGGCCCTGCGCACGCTGGTCCCGCTCCCCCGGCCGGACGCCGGCATCCGCAGCGGCACCTTCCACCACGGCTTCGGCGCGGTGGCCATGTCGCTGCCGCGGGACGCCCGGTCGGCGGCCGTCACGCTGGCCCACGAGGTGCAGCATCTCAAGCTGGCCGCGCTGACCGACCTGTTCCCGCTGGTCGAACCGGGGTCGGGTGAGCTCTTCTACGCGCCGTGGCGGCCCGACCCGCGACCGCTGGACGGCCTGCTGCACGGCGCGTACGCCCATCTGGGGGTGGCGGGCTTCTGGCGCCGGCAGCAGCGGTCGGAGGCCGACCCGGCGGCCCGGCGGCACGCCGAGGTGGAGTTCGCCCGGTGGACCCGGGCCGCCGGGGACACCGCGCGGCTGCTGGCGGCGCAGCCACGGCTGACCCCGGTGGGCCGGCGCGTGGTCGCGGGCATGACGGCGGTCCTCGACGGCTGGCGCCGGGAGCCGCTGCACCCAGATGCGGCGGCGGCGGCCGAGCGGCTGCTCGCCACCCACCGGGCCCGTTGGGAGCGGGAACGGGCCGGGGCCCGGTAGGGGTGACAGCGAGACTCGCCGATCTCCTCTACGCTGTGCCGCATGGGGGACGGTAACGACCAGCCCACCCGGCGTGAGTGTTTCGTCATCGCGCCGATCGGTCCGGAGGGCTCCGAGATCCGCAAGCGCAGCGACCAGATCCTCAAGCACGTCATCCGGCCGGTGGTCGAGCCGCTGGGGTTCGACGCGATCCGGGGCGACGAGATCGAGCGCGCCGGTCTGATCACCTCCCAGGTACTCGACCGCATCATCCAGAACGACCTGGTCATCGCCGACCTGACCGACCAGAACGCCAACGTCTTCTACGAACTGGCGGTGCGCCACGCGCTGCGCAAGCCCTTCGTGCAGCTGATGGCGAAGGACCAGCAGCTGCCCTTCGACGTGCAGGGCATGCGGACGATCCTGGTCGACCACACCGACCTGGACAGCGTGCACGCCGCCAAGGAGCAGCTGCGCCGAGCCATCGACACGGTCACCCGGGACGCCGACATCGTCACCCCGATGTCGGTCGCGCTCACGTTGCAGGACCTGCGGGGCTCGTCCAGCCCGCACGAGACCGGCCTGTCGCAGCTGATCGAGACGCTGCCGCAAATGATGGACATCCTCCAGGACCTGCACCGGCAGATGGGCGCGAGCGGCCCGGCGCACACCCCGGACGACGACGACCACCGGCGGCTGCGCAAGCTGGTCGAGTCGTTGACCGACCGGGGCGGGGTGACCGAGCAGGACCTGGCGCCGCTGCTCGGCGGGGGCAGCAGCCGGTTCGAGAAGTGGGTGCAGCACCTGATCCAGCGGTTGAAGCGCGCCGGCTGACTCAGCCGGTCAGCCAGCGGCGGATCTCCTCGCCGTGCTCGTCGAGGCGAGGCGGGGGCAGGTCGTAGCGGGGTGGGGTGGCGGAGAAGCCGATCGGGTGGCGGACGCCGGGCACGCCGTCGACCTCGACGACCGGGTCGAGACCGAGGTCCCGGGCAAGGGCCACGCCACCGTCGACCGTGTTGATCGGGGCGCAGGGCACACCGGCGGCGCGCAGGTCCCGGAACCACCCGTCCCGGGTCCGCTGCGCCAGCCGAGCGACCAGGATCGGGCGGAGCGCGTCCCGGTTCGCCGTGCGGTCCTGGTTGCGCCGGAACCGGGGATCGTCGGCCAGCTCCGGCAGGCCCAGCACCCGGCACAGCGTACGGAACTGGGCGTCGTTGCCGGCGATGACCACGAGGTCGCCGTCGGCGGTGGGCAGCGGGTCGTACGGGAAGAGGCTCGGGTGGGCGTTGCCCATCCGGAACGGTGACGCACCGGCGGCGACGTGGCCGCTGGTCTGGTTGACCAGGCCGGACAGGGCCGAGGAGAGCAGGTTGACCTCGACGTGCTGCCCGTCGCCGGTGCGGGCGCGGTGGTGCAGGGCGGCGAGGATGCCGATCGCCGTGTGCAGGCCGGCGATCACGTCGAAGACGGCGACCCCGGCCTTGTACGGCGGGCCGTCCGCCTCGCCGGTGAGGCTCATCAGCCCGGACGCCGCCTGCACCATGAGGTCGTACCCGGGCAGCTTCGCGCCGGCGCCGGTGCCGAAGCCGCTGATGGAGGCGTAGACGATCGGCGCGTTGGCGGCGGCGACGCTGGCATAGTCCAGCCCGAAGCGGCGCAGGCCGCCGGGACGGAAGTTTTCGATCATGACGTCGGCGCGGCGGACGAGTTCCCGCGCGACCGTCAGATCGTCGGGGTCGGCGAGGTCGAGGACGATCGAGCGCTTGTTGCGGTTGACGCCGAGGTAGTAGGTGGAGGTCCCGTCCCTGGTCGGGGGCATCCAGGCCCGGGTGTCGTCGCCGCCGGGGCCTTCCACCTTGACGACGTCCGCGCCGAGGTCGGCGAGGAGCATGGTCGCGTACGGGCCGGCGAGGACGCGGGAGAAGTCCGCCACCAGGACGCCGCTGAGCGGGCCGGGTCGTTCCTCGGCCACCACCGCTCCCCCTTCCCACCGCCCGGCGGAGCTGCTTCCCGCGCTCCCGTGCGAAGGTACGGATCCCGGCCCGGTCGCGCCACCACCGGCCGTCGTCGCCGATCACCCCGGCGCGCTCCCCCGCCGGACGCGGATACGCTGCACCGGTGACCGAACCGCCAGCCCTGGCCCGCCTGCAGGTCGAGCCCTCGGGGCTGGCCGTGCTCACCATCGACGCCGGGCCGCTCAACCTCTACACCCTCGACCTGCACGCGGCGATCGACGCGGCACTCGACGAGCTGCCCGACGACACCCGCGCCCTGCTGATCCGCTTCGAGGGCCGGGTGGTCAGCGCCGGCGTGGACGTCGCCCTGTTCGACGCACAGCAGTCACCGGAACAGGCGAAAGTGCTCTTCGACCGGATGCTGGCGCTGCCGGAGCGGATCGCCGGGTACGGGTTCCCCACCGTCTTCGCCGCGCACGCGCTCTGCCTGACCTGGGCGTTCGAGGTCGCCGTGGCCTGCGACCTCATCCTGGCCGCGCAGCGGGCCAGCTTCGGGCTGGTGGAGAAGGTGGTCGGGCTGACCCCCACGATGGGTGGCACCCAGCGGCTGGCGGCCCGGGCCGGGGTGGGCCGGGCCAAGGAGTTCGTGATGACCGGCGAGCGGTACCCGGCCGCAACGCTGGAGCGGTGGAACGTGGTCAACCGGGTGCTGCCCGACGATGGTTTCGACGGGGCCGCGCGGGCCTTCGCCGGGCAGCTCGCGGCCGGCCCGACCCGCGCCCACGCCGCCACCAAGAGGGTGCTCGACCACTTCGCCGCCGGGGGCGTGCCCGAGGCCGACCGGCACGTCACGCAGATCGCCGCGGAGCTCTACCGCACCGAGGACCTGCGCCACGCGGTGCGGTCCTTCCTGGACGACGGGCCGGGTCGGGCGACGTTCCGGGGCCGCTGACCGGCGCGCGGCTATCGTGTGGGCGACCTGACGGCCGCCCGAGGAGACCCGTTGACCCGTTCCGTGCGTCCCTGGTACCGCCGGATGACCGCCCGGCGGCCCGACGAGGCGCACCGGACGGCCACCCCGCTGGAGCTCTTCTTCGACCTCTGCTTCGTGGTGGCGGTCGCCCAGGCCGCGGGCAACCTGCACCACGACGTGTCGGAGCACCACCTCGGGCACGCGGCCGGCAGCTACCTGATGGTGTTCTTCGCGATCTGGTGGTCGTGGATGAACTTCACCTGGTTCGCCTCCGCCTACGACACCGACGACGACGTCTTCCGGATCACCACGCTGGTGCAGATCGCCGGCGCCCTCATCCTGGCCGCCGGAGTGCCACGCGCCTTCACCGAGGGCGACTTCACCACCATCACCTACGGATACGTGGTGATGCGGCTGGCCGCCGTCACGCACTGGACCCGGGCGGCAGTCGGCGACCCGGCGCACCGGGCCACCACGATCCGGTACGCGATCGGGGTCGCTGTCGTGCAGGTGGGCTGGCTGCTCCGGCTGACCCTCCCCGACGGCTGGGGGGTGGCGTCCTTCGTCGTACTGGCCCTGGCCGACCTGCTGGTGCCGGTGGTCGCGGAACGGCCGGGCATGACCACCTGGCACCCGCACCACATCGCCGAACGGTACGGGCTGTTCACGCTGATCGTGCTGGGTGAGGCGGTGCTGGCGACCTCGCTGGCCATCCAGACCGGAGTGGACGCCGGTGGTGAGGGCCTGTGGTCGCTGGCGGGTGCCGGCGCGGTGATCGTCTTCGCGCTCTGGTGGCTCTACTTCGACCGTCCGGTGCAGGTGCCCACCCTGCTGCGCAGGTCGCTGTTCTGGGGTTACGGGCACTACTTCATCTTCGCGGCGGTCGCCGCGGTGGGCGCGGGACTGGCCGTCGCGGTGGACCACGAACGGCACGTCGCGCACCTCTCCGGCGTCGCGGCCGGGTACGCGGTGGCCATTCCGGTCGCCGTCTACCTGTTCACCGTCTGGGTGCTGCACGTGCGCCGACAGCAGCGCGGACCGGTGCTGGCGGCCTTCCCCGTGACCGTGGCGCTGGTGCTGCTCGCCCCGCTGGGACCGGTGCCGGTGCATCTCGTCGCGGCGCTGCTGTTCCTGCTGGTGGCGCTGACCGTCGCCACCCGGCCGCGCAGCGTACGGCCGAGCGCCGACGAGGCCTGACCGGGACCGACCCGGCCCGGGCTCCGTGCCGGGTCGGTCCGGTCAGCGCGGGCCGGCTCAGCGCAGGCCGGCGAAGAGGTCGTCCTCGGGCAGCGGAGCGCCGGTGGTGTCGTGGACCCGGACGAAGGTCTCCATGCCCATCAGCTCCGTGAACCGCTCCCGGCCCAGCTGCAGGAAGAAGATGTTCTCGCTCTGACTGGAGTGCGTCGCCAACGCGTCGAACTTCTGCGCGCCGTACCTGCTCGTGTCCACCCAGGTGGTGATCTCCTCGTCGGGCAGGCCGAGCTGCGGCCCGGGCTCCGTGGCCGCTTCCGGCTCCGCCCACTCGACGCCGATCTCCTGCATGACCTTGGCGAAGTCCGCCATCATGGAGCGTGGCGCCGTGGTCCAGTACACCTTGGCGGGGATGTCGGTCAGCGCAACCGCGGCCATCGTCACCCGGTGCGCCTGGATGTGGTCCGGGTGGCCGTAGAAGCCGTTCTCGTCGTAGGTGACGACCACGTCCGGTCGATACTCCCGGATCAGCTCGGCCAGCCGGTTCGCCGCCTCCGCCACCGGGGTGGTCCAGAACGAGCCGGGCGCACTGTTGGTGGGCCAGCCCATCATTCCGGAGTCGGCATAGCCGAGCGTCTCCAGGTGGGCGACCTTCAACGCCGCGCAGCTGGCCTCCAGCTCGGCCTGACGCATCGCCACCACCGCGGCCGGCTCGTGCCCGGGATCGTCGGGCTTGATGCCGCCGGGGCCGTCACCACACCGCCCGTCCGTGCAGGTGACGAGCACCGTGGTGATTTCCTCCGCCGCGTAGCGCGCGAGGACACCACCGGTGCTCGTCGCCTCGTCGTCGGGGTGGGCGTGCACCGCCATCAGAGTCAGGGATCGCTCAGCCATGTCCCCACCCTACGAGCGTCGCCGCGACCGCGACGACCCAACGGACGCCACCGGCCTCTGCCACCGTGAGCCGCCCTACCGGCGTCGATGTGCCCTTCGCCGACGAGGTGGCATGATGTGCGCGAACGGGCCGTTTCCCGGGCCGAGGATGGATGGGCGGCAGGGTGGCGCACCTCGAGGCGAAGACGTCCGTCGAAGCGGGACGGTCGGTGGTGCGGCTCACCGGCGAGTGCGACCTGGCCGCCCGGGAGGAGTTGACGTCGGCATTGCTGGCCGCCGTGGCCGGCGCGCCCGTCGTGGTGGTCGACCTGGCTGCACTCGACTTCCTCGACTCCACCGGCATCCACGGCCTGGTCACCGCCCACCACGAGGCCCTCGCCGCGGGTGGCCGGCTGTACCTGGTCAACGCCGTCGGGCCCGTCGCGAACATCCTGGACATCACCGGCGTCGGCGAGCTGCTGCGGCACCCCGCCGACGAGGCCGGCCCGTGGCAGCGGTGACGGCAGCCGCCGGGCCGATCGGAGGCCACCGACTTGGCTGACCATCCGGCGGCGTGCTCGCCGGCCGTCAAATCCCTGCCCTACAGCCGGGCGAGCGAACTGGCGACCGTCCGCGCTTTCGTCTGTCACCGGGCCCGGGCCGCGGGCCTGTCGGCCGCCCGGGTGGATCTGCTCGCGCTGGCGGTCAGCGAGTTGGCGACCAACACGTTGCAGCACACCGACGGCGGCGGTCTGGTCCGGGTGTGGGCGGAGTCCGGGCAGCTCATCTGCGACGTCGTCGACCAGGGCGCGCCGCGCGGGTTCGGCGGTGACATGCCCGCACCCGGGGCGCTGCGTGGCAGGGGGTTGGCCATCGTCGCCCGGATCTGCGACGAGGTGGCCGTCCACGCCGACGCGGCGGGGACGGTGGTACGCCTCCGCTTCGGCCTGTGAGGACCGCTCACGGCAGCACGCGGACCGCCAGGGTGCAGGTGTCGTCCTCGGGACTGGGCCGGTGCAGCACGTCGCGCAGCCGCGGCAGGGTCTGTTCCCCCGGCTGACGGGACAGGGTCGCGAGCGCCCGCGTCACCGGGCCGAGCAGCTCGTCGATCCGCCCCGCCCGTCGTTCCACCAGCCCGTCGGTGTAGAAGAGCAGCAGGTCGTCGCCGCGCAGCTCCGGCGTGACGACCGGGTACACGGCGTCGGCATCGGCACCCAGCAGCAGTCCCGTTGGCCGGTCGAGTTCGATGGTCGTCCCCGCCCGGGACAGCAGCGGAGCCGGGTGCCCCGCCCGCGCCCACGACAGCGTCCGGGCCACCGGGTCGTAGACGCCGACCACCGCGGTCCCGGTGATCTTCAGCTGCCGGCAGAGCCGGTTCATGTGCCCGAGCAGCGCTCCCGGGTCCCGGATGCCGATCGACAACCACGCGACCAGGGCGAACCGCAGATGCGCCATGCCGCTGGCGGCCTCCAGGCCGTGTCCGGCGACGTCGCCCACCGCGAGCGCGACCAGCCCGTCCGGCAGGGTCTGCGCGTGGTACCAGTCACCGCCCACCTGCACGGCGCTCTCCGCCGGCAGGTAGCCGACCAGCACCTCGATGCCGGCCAACGGGACCGGGTCGCGGGGCACCGGCTGGATCAGGTTCTGCAGTTGACCCGCGAGGCGGTGCTCCGCCAACGCGGTCATCTCCCGGGTACGCAGCTGATCGTTGAGCTGCTCGATGGCGGTACGCGAGTCCACCCGCGCGGTCACGTCCTGCACGACGGCGTAGATCTTCACCGGGGCACCGCCGGCGTCGCGGGCGATGTCGGACAGGATCCGGAGGTGCTTCACCGACCTGCCGGCACGGAATCGGACGGTGACGTCCGACGCCGCACCGCTGTCAAGCGTCTGCCAGGCGGTCTCGCGCAGTCCATAGTCGTCGGAGAGGATGGCCGCGCCCTGCTCGGCCCGCGACATCGGGCCCAGCGCCTGATCGCGCTCGAAGATGCGGTACATGCCCGGGGACCACTCGCTGAGGCCGCTGACCAGGTCGTACTCCGCCCAGCCGAGGCTGCCCAGCAGCTCCGTGCGCTCCAGCCGGCGCCGGTCCTCGTCCAGCCGCTGCCACCACACGAGCAGGCCGCCCATCACCCGGTGCACGCTCACCTCGAACAGCGAATCGGCGACGACCCCGGCCTGCTTGCCCTCGTACCGGAAGTTCGGCACTCGATCCGGGGTCCCGCTGGCCAGCACACGTTGGTAGGTCTGCCACAACGGGCCACCGACCATGCTGGGATACAGCTCGCTGAGCAACCCACCGACCCGCCCCGCACCACGGCCGTAGACGTCGCGACCCTGGTCGCTGGTGGCCGCGACGCGGTAGTCGACGATCAGACCGTCCCGCCCCGTCACCGGCAGCAGCCACGTGCACCCGGCCGGGGTCGACGCCAGCACCTCACGCACCGCCGCCACGAGGTCGTCCGTCAGCGGCGGCAGCGCCTCGGCATGGTCGCCCCGGAGGGCATTTTCGGCCATGCCAGCAGCCTAGCCATCGCGCGTTCGCACCGGCGGCGCGCCGACGCGGCGTGGCGTGCCATTCGAGGATCATCGCTGCGTGATATTGACGTGACGCGATGCAATTGGGAAGGCTCTTCGAGCAGCCGTACGGTCCCAGGTGCCGGTCGAACGGGTCAGTGGCCGCGGTAGAGAACCTCGATGTCGGCGGCGTAGCGGGCCTGGACCGCCTCGCGCTTGATTTTCAGCGTGGGGGTGAGTTCGCCATCGGCTTCGGTGAAATCCCGGGGCAGGATGCAGAATTCCTTGACCTGTTCCGCCGTGGACACCGTCCGGTTGGCGTGGTCGACCGCGGCCTGGATCTCCTGGCGCAGCTCGGCGTCGTCCCGCAGGTCCGCCACCTCTGCGCCCGGGTGGCCGTGGGCGGCCCGCCACCGCTGCCAGGTCGGTGGGTCGATGGTGACCAGCGCGGTCACGTAGGGGCGGTCGTTGCCGACGAGCATGGACTGGCTCACCAACGGGTGCGCGCGAATCTGCTCCTCGATGGGAGCGGGGGCGATGTTCTTCCCCGCCGCCGTCACGATGATCTCCTTGATGCGGCCGGTGATGCGCAGGTAGCCGTCGTCGTCGAGGCTGCCGAGGTCACCGGTGCGCAGCCAGCCGTCGTCGGTGAAGGTCGCTCGGGTGGCGTCGGGGTTGTTCCAGTAGCCGGAGAAGACCATCTCGCCGTGGACCTGGACCTCCCCGTTGTCGGCGATGCGGATCTCCGCGCCGGGCAGCGGGCGGCCGACGGTGCCGATCCGCATGGCCGACGGCAGGTTCGCCGTCACCGCCGGAGACGTCTCGGTCAGCCCGTACCCCTCCACCACGGTGATGCCGGCGCCGCGGAAGAAGTGCCCCAGCCGCTCCTCCAGAGGCGCGCCGCCGACGATCGCCAGCCGGCACCGTCCGCCGAGGGCGGCCCGCAACGTCCGGTACGCCAGCACGTCGCACCCGGCGTGTGCCAGCCGCAACAGCATCCCCGGGCCCCGCCGGGTGTCCATGGCCCGGCTGTACCGCACGGCGACGGTGTCCGCGACGGCGAACAGCCGCCCCCGGCGTTCGTCGTCGGCACGCTGTCGGGCCCTGGCGTACATCTTCTCCAGCACCCGCGGCACCGCGAGGATGAACGTCGGGCGGCTCTTGCGCAGCTGGTCGAAGACCCTGCCCGGGTCGGCGCTGTGCACCATCGTCGACCGGGTGTGCACCACACCCACCTGGATCATTCGGGCGAACGCATGCGCCAGCGGCAGGAACAACACCGTCGACGCGCCCGGATGCAGCAACTCCGGCAGCACCGCCGTCGCGTTGCTGACGTCGCAGTAGATGTTGCGGTGGGTCAGCGCGCAGCCCTTCGGCCGACCCGTCGTGCCGCTGGTGTACACGATCGTGGCCAGGTCCCCGCCCGACACCGCCCGCCGCCGCGCCTCGGCCTGCCCGTCGTCGACGGTGCGGCCCTGGCCCGCCAGGGCGATCAGACCCCCGGCGTCGATCTGCCACGCCTGGCGCAGCGCCGGTAGGCCGTCGCGCAGGCCGGCGAGCATCGCGTCGTGCTCGGCGGTTTCCACCACACACCCCACCGCACCCGAGTCCGAGAGGATCCACCCCAACTGCTCGGCGCTGGAGGTCTCGTAGATGGGAACGGTGACCGCGCCCACGGACCACAGGGCGTAGTCGACGAGGGTCCACTCATAGCGGGTACGGCTCATCAACCCCACCCGGTCCCCGTGGCCGACACCGGCGCCGATGAACCCGCGCGCCAGGGTGTGCACGTCGTCGCGGAACTGCTCGCACGTCACCGGCAGCGCCCCGCCCTGCACGGACCGGCGGGCCGGCCACGACCGGGGAATGGGATCCGGCCGGACGAACTGCACCAGTTCAGGGTCCTGTCGGGCGTTGTTCCACACCATTTCGGCCAAGCCGGGCACCGCTGTGCCGGTGGCCACTGGCTTGACCGTCACGTCCTGCACGACCGCTCCTCCGCTCGCCCGCACCGCCGCCCGGACGGCACCCAGGTCATCATGACCTGACCAGCGGATCAACCGGCCGGAAACGGGGAACTTCGGATCGCGGCACGGCGTGGACCGGTCAAGATTCGGCGGACCGGGCGCAGGGTAACGGGGACGGGTGTCTCCTACCGGTAACCACGACAGCGCTGCCGCCGTACCCGGACCGACCGCCGCTCCGACGGCGCGGAAACGGCGGCGCAGGCGCGTACTGATTGTCCTTGCCGTGCTCGCGCTGCTCGCCGGCGCCGGGCTCACCGCCGGGACGTACTACGTCGACAGCGTGCCCACGCCCAGCGACCTGGAGTTGCCGGAGTCGACCACGGTCTACTTCTCCGACGGCCGCACGCCGATGGCGAAGCTCGGCGCGGAGAACCGCACGATCGTGCCCTACGACCAGATGAACGACGCCGCCAAGCAGGCGATCGTGGCGACCGAGGATCGGACGTTCTGGAAGAACAAGGGCATCGACTTCAGCGGTGTGCTGCGCGCCGCGTGGTCGAACGTCACCGGCGGCCAGCGCCAGGGCGCGTCGACGATCACCCAGCAGTACGCCCGGGTGGCCGCCGACCTCAAGGGCGTCTCCTACTCGCGCAAGCTCCGCGAGGCGGTCATCGCGTGGAAGCTCGACGACAAGTACAGCAAGGAGGAGATCCTCGGGTTCTACCTGAACACCGTGCCGTTCGGGCGGGGCTCGTACGGCATCGAGGCGGCCGCGCAGGCGTACTTCGGCAAGACGGTGCGCCGCGACGCGCCGGCGGCGAAGCAGCTGACCACGGCGGAGGCGATGGTGCTCTGCGGCATGGTGAAGCAGCCGGAGGCCGACCCGGACGACCCCGAGGGCCACCCCGGCTACGATCCGCGGCGCAGCCCCCTGGCCCGGCAGAACTCGATCGACCGGTGGAACTACATCCGCGACGGCATGGTGAAGCTGGGCTACCTGTCGGCGGACGAGGCGGCCAACCTGGCGTACCCGGACACGGTGAAGCCGCTCGATCCCGCCGCCGGCCGGTCCAACCTCGACCGGCCGACCGGCCTGGTGGTCAACCACGTGCTCAGCGAGCTGCGGCAGACCGAGCAATTCCAGGGCAAACCCGCCGACTACCTCCGCAACGGCGGCTTCAAAATCGTCACCACCATCGACAAGCGGGTCCAGGACGCCGCGGACGCCGCCGCCGACATCCGTCGCGACACCGCCCCCGAGGCGGTCCGCGGGCAGCCGAAGAACTGGCAGGCCGCGCTGGTGGCGGTGGAACCCGGCACCGGCCGGGTGCTCGGCTACCACGGCGGCAGCAACGGCTCCGGCGCCGACTACGCCGGCTGGTACTACGACGAGAACGGCGAGGCCCGCGGCTTCGGCCAGCACCCGCCGGGGTCGTCGTTCAAGGTATACGACCTGGCCACGGCGGTCCAGGAGAAGATCTCGGTGAAGCAGCACTTCGACTCCCCGGAGACCAAGGAGTTCCCCGCCTCCGGCCGGACGAAGGGCAGCCCCGCCGGCCCGATCCGCAACGCCGAGCGCGCGCCATGCCAGCCGGACTGCGCGCTGTGGGAGGCCACCGTCGCCTCGCTCAACGTCACCTACTTCGAACTCACCGAGCAGCTCGGCACCGCCAAGGTGCTCGACATGGCCACCAGGGCCGGGGTCGACTCGATGTGGGCCAACGAGAAGGGCAACCCGCGGCCGCAGCGGGTCGAGCTGCGCGGCCACTCGGGCGAGGAGCTGGCGCGGCACTTCTCCACCGAGGTCGGCATCGGCCAGTACGGCATCACCGTGCAGGACCACGCCAACGGGATGGCGACCTTCGCGGCCGGCGGGAAGCGGGCCGACGCGCACTTCGTCCGCTCGGTGACCAAGGGCGACGAGAAGATCCTCGACGAACAGCTGGTGCAGACCGACATCGGGCTCGACCAGGAGGCGATCGACCAGCTCAACTGGACGTTGCGCCGGGTGAAGGCCGCGAAGCTGGACAACGGCTGGGATTCGGCCGGCAAGACCGGCACCTGGCAGGCCGGAACGAGCACCACCCAGAACGTGCACACCTGGATGGTCGGCTACACCGGCCCGCTGGCCGCCGCGGTCTGGCTCGGCACCGTCGACGGCAAGCCGCTGAGGACCTCCGACGGCAGCTACGACGTCTACGGCTCCACCGGCCCTGGGCCGATCTGGCGGCAGTTCATGGAACAGGCCACGGCCGCACTCAAACTCGACCCGGACAAGTACCGGTTCCGGGAGCCGGCGTTCCCGGACGACGCCCCGTCACCGACCGCCCCGGCGTCGCCGCAGCCGACCTCCGCGCCGCCGACGCCGACGGCGACCCGGCCGAGCGTCACCGCCAGCCCGACTCAGACACGGACGCCCACGCCGACGCCGACGAGGACGACGTCGCCATCGCCCACGCCGAGCCAGTCGCGGAGCCCGAAGCCGTCGCGGAGCGTGGAGTCGTCGCCAACCCCGCCGCCGAGGTGACGGGGCCAGCCGCCGTCCGGCACAGCCCCCGACAGGCCGGACGGCGGCGGACCCGACGATCATGCTGAGCAAACGCAGGGTGATCATCTGCCGGGCCAGGACCGCCGGAGCCGCCGGTCGTACCTACTCGGCTCCGGTGAGTTCGGCGAGGTCGATGGCGCTGATGAGTTCAGCGAGTGCGGGCTCCCGCGTCGAGGCGGCTGCCGCGGAACTTGGCCGAGCAATTTCAACAAGATCTGCTGGTGATAAACTTCCGGCATGGCAACGTCCCCCTGGCAGGCGGTGACTACCCTCGTCGACCAGGTACGACGGGCTCTATATGACTACGTCCGCAGTCAGGACCACCCGGTGACGCGGGACGAGGCCGCCGAGGCACAGCACATCTCGCGCAACCTGGCGGCGTTCCACCTCGACAAGCTGGTCGGCGCGGGACTGCTGCAAGCCCGGTACGAGGCACCGACCGACCAGCCGCGCGGCCGCGGTAGAACGCCGAAGGTGTACGAGGCGGCGCCCGGCTGCATCACTCTGACCATCCCGGAGCGCCGCTACGACCTGATCGGCGAGATCCTTGCCCAGGCCGTTGCCGAGAATCCCCAGGATGCCCGGTCGGCCGCCCTGCGCCTGGCAGCGCAGCGGGGCGCAGCGATCGGTCTTGAGGTCGCCGGTGGCGGGCCGGTCGCAGCCGTCCTGGCCGAACTCGGCTTCGAGCCGGCCGACGACCAAGAGCTGATCCGGCTGCGGAACTGCCCCTTTCACGAGCTCGCCGCCCAACAGACCGAGTTGGTGTGCGGCCTGAACCAGGCGTTCATCGCCGGTCTGCTCGACGGGCTCGGCCGGACGGACCTCCACGCGCGGCTCACCCCCAGCCCCGGCGCCTGCTGCGTACAGATCCGTCCGGCCTGACTCGCCCCGCCGCTTCGTTCGACGCTGACCGGCCCCTGTGCTCAACTCACAAGATCAACCAGCGGCACCCGCGGGTCGGAGAGCTTGGCCAGGTCGACGGCCCTGCCCCCGTGACCCGCACGCACCAACGTCTGGATCTGGTCGGTCACGTCCCACACGTTGGCGTTCATCCCAGCCAGCACCCGGCCGTCCTTGACCCAGAACGCCATGAACTCCGGCGCCCTGCCGTCCACCACCGCGGGATCGCCGCGGAACACCACCCGGTCATGACCATCCGGGGCCACCCACCCCGAATATTCCATCCCCAGGTCGTACTGGTCGGAGAAGAAGTACGGCAACCGGGCGTACTCGACCTGCTGGCCCAGCATGGACCGCGCCGCGGCCGGGCCGCCGTTGAGCGCGTTCGCCCAGTGCTCCACCCGGATGTGCCGGCCCAGCAACGGGTGGTAGGCGTTGGCCACGTCGCCCGCGGCGTAGATGTGCGGGTCGGAGGTCAGCAGCCGCGCGTCGGTGACGATGCCGTTGTCCACCTTCAGGCCCGCAGCCTCGGCCACCTGCACGTTGGGCTGGATGCCCACGCCGACGACGACGGTGTCGGCCGCCAGTTCCGTGCCGTCGGTCAGCAGCGCCGAGGACACTCGCCCGGCACCCCGCAGCTGTCGGACGCCGACGCCAAAGTGGAAGGTGACGTCGTGCCCGCGGTGCAGGTCGGCGAACACCCGGGCGCCCTCGTCGCCGAGGACCCGCTGCAACGGCAGGTCGGCGGTTTCCACCACGGTCACGGCGGCACCGTGCTGGCGGGCGGCGGCGGCGATCTCCAGACCGATCCAGCCGGCACCGATCACCACAAGGTGGGCCTGGTCGGTGAGGGCCTTGGCGATCCGATCGGAGTCCGCCAACGTGCGCAGATACAAGATCCCGTCCAGGTCGGCGCCGGGAACATCCAGGCGGCGGGGCGTCGAGCCGGCGGCCAGCAGCAGCTTGTCGTATCCGAGCCGTTCGCCATCGTGCAGGACAACCTGGCGGACGTCGCGGTCGATGCCGGTGACCCGGGTCGCGGTACGCAACTCGACGTCGTTCGCCTCGTACCAGCCGGCATCGTGCACGTACACGTCGCGCCGCGGCGTGGCCCCCAGCAGCAGGCCCTTGGACAGCGGTGGCCGCTCGTAGGGCCGTTCGGGCTCGTCACCGAGCAGGATCACCCGGCCGTCGAAGCCCTCCTCACGCAGTGTTTGAGCGGCCTTGGCGCCGGCGAGGCCGGCTCCGACGATGACGAATGTGGGGCTGCTTTCCATGCCGCTCTCCAATTCGGGTCAGTGGGCTCCAGCGAGGGAGAAGAACTCGGCCCTGGAGCGGGCGTCGTCGCGCAGGGCTCCGAGCAGGGTGGACGTCACGGTGGTGGCACCGGTGGCCCGCACCCCCCGCAGCGTCATGCACAGATGCTCCGCCTCGATGACCACACCGACGCCCTTGGGAGCCAGTTCGAGGGCCAGCCACTCCGCCACCTGCTTGGTCAACCGCTCCTGCACCTGCGGACGGTGGGCGAAGAGCTCCACGACGCGGGCGAGTTTGGACAGTCCGAGGATCCGATCGCCGGGCAGGTAGCCGACATGCGCGACACCGACGAACGGCAAGAGGTGGTGTTCGCACACCGACCGGATCGGGATGGACCGGGCCAGCACCAGTTCGTCGTAGCCCTCGTCGTTGGGGAAGGTGGTCAGGTCGAACGGGCGTGCGGTGAGCAGCTCGGCGTACGCCCGGGCCATCCGGCCCGGCGTGTCACGCAGGCTCTCGGAGTCCAGGTCGATGTCGAGTGCGGCCAGGAACCGGGCGGCGGCCTGTTCGGCGGCGACCAGGTCGAGTGCTGGTTGCTGATCGACGCGACGTGAAGCCGGTGCGATGGTCACGTCAGCTGCCCCCGGGTTCGGTGCGAAGGTTCCACGCCGCGTCCTCCGTTATCACCAATGGCTGTTGCTCTTAATCGCCATCGTGGACCTGTGGAGCCGGAATTTCAATAGCGCATGCTGACGAAATTAACGCCGCCGGGACAGCGGTGGGTCAACGGTCCGGGCTGTCGGCGGGGACGTCCGTGGGTCTTCGTTCCGGCGAGCTCACCGAACCAGCGCCCGGCGGACCGGAAGACATCCGGACCACCAGTCCGGCGGCGGCGGCCACGCCGTGCACGGTCACCGCGTCCACGTGCGCCCACCGGAACACCGGTCCGTGGCGCACCTCGACTAGGGGCGGGATCGGGGTCGACCGCCGCGACGCCGGCGGTCACCCTCGACCGCCAGGCACCAGGGTGGGGCGCACCGCCGCCACCTGGCGGGCGAACCGGGTCCCGGGAGGCCCGGGCCGAGCTGGCTCCACGACCACCGGGCGGTTGGCGCGGTTGATGGGGATGATTACGCTCGTCCGATGTTCCGGATCGCTTGCCGGACCGGGACGGTACTGGCGCTGCCGGCGGGAGACTGAGGAGCTGATCGTGCAGGCAACCACGGTCGTCAACCTGAAGGGCCACCGCGGCGACCCGGCGTACGCCGACGTGGTCTATGTCGGGCGGGCCATGTCTCGCGGTGGCTGGCGTCTCCCGGCCTCCCCCCTGTCCAGCCCGTACCGTCCGGGGCCGGACGGCAGCCGGGACGAGGTCCTCGAGAAGTACCGCGCGTACCTACTCGGCCGCCCGGACCTCCTCGCCCTCCTCCCCGAGCTGCGTGGGCGCAGGCTCGGCTGCTGGTGCGTGCCGGAGCGCTGTCACGCCGAGGTGATCGCGGAACTCGCGGACTCCCTGCCGCCGACGACCGCCTCACCGGCGGACAGCCGGTGAGGTGGACCCGCGTCACGTGACGGTGAGGTCGTCTGATGTCGGCCAGACGCCACCCGCCGGCATGTCGAGGCGCTCCCCCACCGCCTGCCGCCACTCGGGTGCGGTGAACGGCTCACCCCAGTAGTCCGTCACCGTGATGGCCTCACCGTCGCGCACCTCAGCGATCGAGACGTTGCGGTAGATCCGGCCGTCGCCGTAGTCGTTGCTCCACTCGACGATCAGGGTGTCTCCGCAGGAGTGTCGCCGGCCCACGCCGAGCCGAAGCCCGGCGAAGTGCGACTCCACCTCCGCGATCCGCGCCCGGCCGCGGATCAGTTCGCCGGACTGCGGCCATTGACGTACCGCATCCTCCGCCAGCGGCATGCCGAGGATGCGTTCGAGCCGGGTACTCGCGTCGACGTCCATTCCCGGAACTTTAGTAATGAATCGCCCACGCTCGGAGAAGGATCTCGTGATTCGCGTCCGAGCTCCTGCGCCGGGACGCCTGGCGTCGCTCGTGGGGAAACGGACGACCGCGGCGGCGGACCCGGAGGCCGGTCAGCCTCCGAGGCGGACGTCGATCTCCACCTCGACGTCGTCCCGGACCTTGAGCGCGCCGAGGAAGGCCGAGTACGGCTTGATGCCGTACGCCGACTGGGTCACCACCGTCGTGGCGCGGTACTGATCGGGCGTCAGTTCGCGCACCTCGACGTCGATGGGGGCGGTGACCCCGTGCAGCGTGAGAGTTCCGCTGATGGTGGCGGTGCCGCCGTCGGTGACGACGCGGGTGGACTGGAAGGTGGCCGTCGGGTGGCGTTCGACGTCCAGCGTCCGCCGGGCGTCCTTCTCGATCTCACCCCGGTCCTTGTCGGTGAGCGGTACCACGCCGCCTTTTCCCTCGCGCACGGCCAGGGACCCCAAGTCGATGCGGGCGGTTGCGGTGGCATCCGCCGGCCCGGTCTCGGGCACCTTCAGCTCCACCGCCCAGTCGGTCACCTCGATGGTCAGATCGTGGCCGACGGTCGAGCCGACACCCTTGCGGCCCGTGCGCAGCAGCATGCGGCCACTGTCCGGGCCGAACCGCGACTGACCGGTTCTGATCACCACCCGTCCAGCGTAGGCGAGACGACCATTGCCCACGCGGCCAACGCGACTACCGGCCCGCGGCCCCGGTCCCGCTCCTGTCTGCCCAGGATGCGGTCCATGACCGCGGCGAAGCGAGCCAGCCGACCAGCATCGGGCGGGGTGGATGGTGCCGCCACCGCGTCAGGAGCCACGACTGGCACCGCGTCTGATTGATTGCATTTGAAGGTAGATGCGGTGTTGCAAACATGGCACAACCCGTATGGCCACCCAGGGAGATTTCGGAGCAACATGTACGCAAGGCCTTAGTGGGGTGGTCCACGTGTTCGATACGTGTAAGGAAATTCGCAATTTCAGCCAGTTCCCGGCGGAAGCCCAGCGATCGGCGGACGCGGCGGCCAAGGACCGCGAGAAGCGCCTACGGAAGATCACCGAGAAGCGCAGCAGCACAGCGGCGAAGCTGTCGGCCAAGGCAAGTGACCGGCTGCGGCGCCTGCTGGGCGACGACAACTGGGCGGATCTGCGGGACCTGATGCGTCAGGAGCGGCTGACTTTTCGTGATCTGCTTCAGCCGCCCGAGGGTCTGGCGGCCAGCTACGACAAACTGAACAAAGCCAGGAAGCAGAAGGCCGACGCATTCCTGCGGAGTCGAGACATCAGGCGCGACGAGCTGGCCGCGATAGGGACGGAATACCACGAGGCGATCGCCGATGTCTTCACGGCCGATGGAAACATCAGCGCCGGTTTTCACCTCGCGAGGAACCTCGACAAATGGTTGAGCCTGTCTCCGTTCCACGATCGGGCGCTGCCCTGGGGTGTCTTTGATCCCGACGACAGCCAGGGCCCGCACCGGTGGGAGGTCTTCCGGCCGCCGTTCTTCGGGTTCAACTTCGGCTTCGTCCCGGTGCACAACGACAACTTCGTCGTGGATCGGATCCACACGCTAAACCCGTCGGTCGGAGACGTGGGCATCTCGATCATGATGGAGGACAGCGACGCCGGCGACTTCGACTACGCGTCCGGTGATGCCTTCAGCGCGGTGGCATTCGCGTTCGTCCCGCCAACGACAGGTCTGGTCGAGGTCCTCATCGATGCGCAATGCGTCGAGGCGACGCACCGCCTGGAGACAGAGGACGAATGGGGATGGTCGAACTCCCGCACCAGCCAGCAGAACTTCCTGATGCTCGACGTCCTGCATCCCAACGTGGCCGAGCCGTCGTATGCCCAGATGTCGGTCCTCGACGAGGAGACCGACGATGACGAGAGCTTTCTGCAGGAGAAGTTGACCCGTGGCGCCCACTACTTCGCGCAGCTGTTCAGCGCGGGACCGGTGCCGGCGGGTCAGTCCGTCGTCGTGTGCGCCGGGACGCGATCGTTCGACAAGAGCGGCACGAACGACGTGTCCATCGACAGCACGTCCGACTTTCGATGGTTCATCAACTCGGTGGAGGTACGGGTCTCGCCGTAGAAGACCGGGGCCCGCAGCGATGCCCTATCCCCCGGCCATCGCCCCGAGGATGATGAATGGTTCCTTGCCGGCGATCACCTCCTCGGGCAGTGGTGCGTCCGGCGAGTCGTTGGACAGGTCCTCCTCGCAGGCGTAGAAGCGGACGAACGCGCGGCGCTTGCCGCTGTGGCGGCCGCGGATGGTGCCGAGCAGCATCGGGTACTGCGCCTCGAGGGTGTCCAGGAGCAGGCGCTGGGTGACCGAACCGGCCACCTCGAGACGTACCTCGCCGGTGACATGGGCCAGGTTCTTCAGGTGGGCCGGGAGGACCACCCGGATCACGGCAGCACCTGGACTTCCACGGAGAGCACCGCAGGCAGGTCCCGTACGATCGGCGCCCAACTGTCGCCGCCGTCCGCCGAGTGGTAGACCTGGCCACCGGTGGTGCCGAAATAGATCCCGCACGGGTCGAGCGTGTCGACCGCCATCGCGTCGCGCAGCACGTTGACGTAGCAGTGTGACTGCGGCAGACCGTTGGTCAACGGCTCCCAGTGCTCGCCGCCGCTGCGGCTGCGGTAGACGCGCAGCTTGCCCTCCGGCGGGAAGTGCTCGGAGTCGCTCTTGATCGGCACGACGTAGATGGTCTCCGGCTCGTGCGCGTGCACCGCGATCGGGAACCCGAAGTCCGACGGCAGATTGCCGCTCACCTCGCGCCAGTTCGCACCAGCATCGTCGCTGCGCATGACGTCCCAGTGCTTCTGCATGAACAGGGTGTCCGGCCGGGACGGGTGCTGGGTGATGTGGTGCACGCAGTGGCCGACCTCGGCGTCCTGGTCGGGGATCTCCCCGGAGCGCAGGCCCTTGTTGATCGGCAGCCAGCTGGCGCCGCCGTCGTCGCTACGGAACGCGCCCGCCGCCGAGATGGCGACGTAGATCCGGTCCTTGTTCGCCGGGTCCAGGATGATCGTGTGCAGGCACATCCCGCCGGCGCCGGGCTGCCACGTCGGCCCGGTCGGGTGCGTACGCAGCGCGGTGAGTTCCTTCCACTTCAGACCGCCGTCGGTCGACAGGTAGAGGGCGGCGTCCTCCGCACCCGCGTACACGGTGTCGGGGTCGTCCCGCGACGGCTCCAGGTGCCAGATCCGCTTGAACTCCCACGGGCGCGGGGTGCCGTCGTACCACAGGTGTTCGCCGGCCTCGCCCTCGTACGCGAAGTCGTTGCCGACCGTGGTCCAGCTCTTGCCGCCGTCGTCCGAGCGCTGGATCAGCTGCCCGAACCAGCCGCCCGACTGGGACGCGTAGAGCCGGTTCGGGTCAACCGGCGACCCGGTCAGGTGGTAGATCTCCCAGCCGCCGAAGTGGGGTCCGTCGACCCTCCAGTCGTCGCGCCTGCCGTCCGACGTCAACGTGAACGCGCCCTTGCGCGTGCCCACCAGCACCCGTACGCCGCTCATATCCTCGGTCCTTCCGTTCTCGTCGACGATGCTCTCGGGTAAGACCGTCCTCTACGGCCCAACTCATCGGCCTCAGTCAGTCTTACTCTCCCGCCACGACAAATGGGCGCTCCGAATCACCGACGAGGGCGCTGGCGTGCGATGACGACGAGGGGAGGCGGGGGTTGTCGGAGGGGGCGGATAGCGTCGCGAGCGTGACTGGCCCTGGAGACGTTCCGCCCGAGATCCTCGACCGGCTCCGGCCGGTCTGCCTCGGGCTGCCAGAGACCTACGAGGAGCCCGCGTGGGTGGGCACGCGGTGGCGGATTCGCAGCCGCACGTTCGCCCACGTGCTCACGGCCGACCCCGGCCACCAGGCGGCCTACGCCCGCGCTGCCGCGACGGACCGGCCCATCTGCGTGCTGACGTTCCGATCGCCCGGCGACGAGATCGCCGGGCTGATCGCCAGCGGCCACCCGTTCTTCAAGCCGGGCTGGGGCGCGGACGTCGTCGGCATGGTGCTCGACGACGGCGTCGACTGGGACGAGGTCGCCGAGCTGCTCACCGAAAGCTACTGCGTCCTGGCGCCGAAGAAGCTGGTTGCCCTGGTCGACCGACCGTCCGAGCTCGGGTAGTCCCGTGGGAAGCGGAACTGGTCAAGAAACCCGAGGCCGGGCAGCCGGTCGAACGGTGACGAGGAACATGGCCAGGGCGACGACCTGGATGCCGGCGACGGTGACGATCACGGCGGTGATCGAGTAGTCGTAGAGGGCGCCGGTGAGCAGTCCACCGACCAGGGCCGCCCCGCCCAACCCGGCGGCGAAGATGCCGTAGGCGGTGCCCCGCCGAGCGGCTGGGACGAGGTCGGCGATGGTCGCACGCATGGTGGATTCCTGGATGCCGAGCACGGCACCCCAGGCCAGGACCCCGGCGACCGCGGTCGCCGGGGTGGTGGTGAAGGCAGCCAGCGGGATCAGGGCGGTCAGCACCGGTACGGCGGCCAGTACCCGGACGCCGGCCCGGTCGTACAGCCACCCGGAGGCCAGCGCGGCGAGCGCGTCGACGCCCATCGCGGCGGCGTACACGACCGGGATCGCCGCCACGGGTACGACGTGCCGGGTGGCGAGATGGAAGCTGAGCACCCCGAAGGTGGCGTAGCCGGCCGTCGTCACCGCCGTGAACGCCAGATAGGTCCAGAACACCCGGGGCAGCCGGCCGCCCGGCGGGGCGGGCGGCGCGCCGGGTCGAGGGCCCGGTTCGAAGCGACGCGGGTCGGGCACGCTGGCGCGTAGCCACAGCAGCAGGAGCATTCCCGCCACGGCGGGTACGGCCAAGGCGAGAAACGCGGGACGGTAGTTGTGGGCGGTCGCGGCCAGTACGGCGGCGACCAGCAGCGGCCCCGCAACGCCGCCGGCCTGGTCGAGCGCCTCATGGACGGCGAAGCCCTTGCCGCGGCCCACTGCCGCAGCGGCGTGGGAGAGCATGACATCCCTCGCCGGGCCGCGCACCGCCTTGCCGGCACGCTCCGCGACGAACAGCGCCGCAGCAAGCCACAGCGCGGTGGTCAGCCCGAGAGCGGGCACGGCGACCATGGTCACGGCATAGCCGACCAGGACGAGCGGCCAGTAGGCGCGGGTCCGGTCCGCGAGGGGCCCGGTGGCCAGCCGCCCGGCCAGGGCGGTCGCCTCGCCAGCGCCGGTGACCAGCCCGACGACGGTCGCGGACGCGCCGATGGTGGCCAGGTAGGGGCCGATGACCGACCGGGCGCCCTCGTACACCACGTCCGACAGCAGGCTGACCACACCGAAGGCGGTCACGAACCGCCACGGCGTCCACCTGATGGTGAGCGCGGTGACTCTCACCCGTGCAGTCTGGCCTACCGGCAAGCTGGCCGGGCGTGGATCGGCCCGGCGGCCCCCGTGAACCTCCCCGCGTACGCCGTGCACGTCGAGGTGATCGCGGAACTCGCCGACTCGCCGCAGGCGTCGAGCCTCCGGTAGGAGGCCCGGCGGGAGCTGTCTGGTCGACGAGATCTGCCGACGAGCTGCTCAGGTGTTCTGTGGGAAGCCGAGGTTCACGCCGCCGTGGGACGGATCGAGCCACCTGCTGGTGACCACCTTGGCCCTGGTGAAGAAGTGCACGCCGTGCGGCCCGTACGCGTGCGAGTCACCGAACAGTGAGTCCTTCCAACCCCCGAACGAGTAGTACGAGACCGGAACCGGGATCGCCACGTTGACGCCGACCATGCCGACCTCGATTTCATTCTGGTACCGCCGCGCGGCGCCGCCGTCGTTGGTGAAGATGGCGGTGCCGTTGCCGTACGGGTTGGCGTTCACCAATTCCACCGCCGCGTCGTAGCTGGGCACCCGTACCACCGAGAGCACCGGACCGAAGATCTCGTCCGTGTAGATGGACATGTCCTCGCCGACCTGGTCGAAGAGGGTCGGCCCGAGCCAGAAGCCCGCGTCATCGCCGTCGATCGAATGACTGCGTCCGTCGACCACCAGCTTCGCACCCGCGGACCGGCCGGCGTCCAGATATGACAGCACCCTGTCGCGGTGCGCCCCGGTGACCAGCGGTCCCATCTCGCAGCTTGGGCGGCGACCGTCGCCGACATGCAGTCCGGCGATCCGCTCGCTGATCTTGCCGACCAGCTCGTCACCGACCGGGTCCACCGCCACGACGACGGAGATCGCCATGCAGCGCTCACCGGCCGAGCCGAAACCGGCCGAAACGGCGGCGTCGGCGGCGAGGTCGAGGTCGGCGTCGGGCAGCACGACCATGTGGTTCTTCGCGCCGCCGAGCGCCTGCACCCGCTTGCCGTGACGCGTTCCGGTCTCGTAGACGTACCGGGCGATCGGCGTCGACCCGACGAACGAGACCGCCTTGACCTCCGGATGCTCGAGGATCCGGTCGACCGCCTCCTTGTCGCCGTGCACGACGTTGAACACGCCATCCGGTAGCCCGGCCTCGGCGAAGAGCTCCGCCAGGAAATTCGCCGCGGAGGGGTCCTTCTCGCTCGGCTTCAGCACCACGGTGTTGCCGCACGCGATGGCGTTGGGCACGAACCACAGCGGCACCATCGCCGGGAAGTTGAACGGGGAGATAACCCCGACCACGCCGAGCGGCTGCTGGATGGAGTACACGTCCACCTTGGTGGAGGCGTTCTCGCTGAACCCGCCCTTGAGCAGCTGCGGGATGCCGCACGCGAACTCCACCGCCTCCAGCGCACGCTGTATCTCGCCCGCCGCGTCGGAGCGCACCTTCCCGTGCTCGGCGGTGACGATCTCGGCGAGGTCGGACTTGCGGGCGTTGAGCAGTTCGCGGAACGAGAACATCACGTTCGCCCGTTTGGCGAGGGAGGCGTTGCGCCACCGGGAGAAGGCTTCGCGGGCGGCGCTGACCGCCTCGTCGACGTCCGAGGCGCTGGCGAAATCGACCTGCCCGCCGACCTGACCCGTCGCGGGGTCGTACACGTCACCCGTGCGCTGGGCGATGCCGGTCCATGCCTTGCCGCCGATCCAGTGCGTGATCCTCATGCCGACACCACCTCAATTGCCTCGGCGAGGATGCCCAGCGCCTCGTCGGCCTCGTCCTCGGTGAGCGTCATCGGCGGCGCCAGCCGGATCACGTTGCCGTACAGGCCGCCCTTGCCGACCAGCAGTCCGCGCCTGCGCGCTTCCTCCAACAGGGCGGTTGCGGCCGCGGGGTTGGGTTCGCCGGCCGGGCCGACGAGCTCGAGGGCGAGCATCAGACCCTTGCCGCGTACGTCGCCGACCACCGGATGCGTCGCGGCGACCGAGCGAAGGCCATGGATCAGGCGGTTTCCCAGCTTTGCGGCGTTCGCCTGCAGGTCGTGGTCGAGGAGGTAGTTGAGGGTGGCCAGCGCCCCCGCGGTGGAGATCGGGTTGCCACCGAAGGTGGAGATCGAGTTGGCCCGCAGGCAGTCCATGAGTTCCGCGCGCGCCACGACACCGCCGATCGCCAGGCCATTGCCGAGTCCTTTGGCGAAGGTCATCGCGTCCGGCACGACGTCGTGCGCCTGGATGCCCCAGAAGTGCTCTCCGGTACGGCCCCAACCGGTCTGGACCTCGTCGGAGACGAGCAGGATGCCGTACTCGTCGAGCACCTTTTTGAACTCGCGGAACAGGCCGTCGGGCGGGGAGGCGAATCCGCCCACGCCCTGGATCGGCTCGATGATCATGCACGCCACGTCGCCGGCGGTCGCGGTCTCGATCACCTCGCGCAGGTCGGCGACGCACGCCTTGACGTAATCGGCGTCCGACAGGTCCTTGAAGGGGCTGCGGTACCGGTAGCCACCGTGCACCCAGCTCACCTTGATCGGGCTGAGCTCACTGGCCGACCAGCCGCGGATGCCGGTGATCGCGACGGTGGCGAACGCGCGCCCGTGGTACGAGTTGCGCAGCGCGAGCACCTGCCCGCTGCGCCGGTACTGCGTGGCGAGCATCAACGCGGTCTCGTTGGCCTCCGTACCCGAGTTCGTGAAGAACACCTTCGCGTCCGGGATCCCGGACAGGTGCGCGATCTTCTCGGCGAGCTCGACCTGCGACTCGATCAGGTACAGCGTCGAGGAGTGCAGCACGCCGGTATCGATCTGCGAGCGGACCGCGTCGCTGATCTCGGCCACGTCGTAGCCGACCGAGTTGGTGAGAATGCCGCCGAAGAAATCGAGGTACGTGCGGCCCTCGCGATCGGTCACCCGGCGACCGTGCGCGCTGGCGATCTCGATCGGCTCCTCGTAATAGAGGGCCAGCCACTTCGGCAGCACGGACCGGTGTCGATGCAGCAACTCCCGATGCGCCATCGCGTCCTCCGTCTCTCGTACCTCAGCCGAGTGTCCCGAGACTTCGGTGTTCGCCGCCACCGACAACCTGTACGGGTCCGCATCGATGGCACTACGTTGTGTGCAACCGTCGAGGGAGGCCACATGTACCCCACGGTCGCCGAAGCCCTGGCGCTGCCCGTGATCCGGCGCGGCCGGCCACGGGTCGTCGCCGGGTCCGCCGGCCTGCAAGGACCCGTCCGATGGGTCCATGTGGCGGAGGTCGCCGACATCGCTCATCTGCTGCGCGGCGGCGAACTCGTGCTGACCACCGGCATCGCGCTGCCGGACGAGGAGGCGGCACTGGCGACGTACGTGGACGACCTGGCCGCGGTCGGCGCGGCGGGGCTCGTGGTGGAGTTGGTCCGGCGCTGGAGCGACCACGTGCCGGACGCGCTGGTGTCGGCTGCGGAACGACACCGGCTTCCCTTGATCACGCTGGCCCGGGAGACCCAGTTCGTGTCCGTCACGGAGGCGGTCGTGGCGTTGATCGTGGACGCGCAGCTCGCCGAGCTACGGGCGGCCGAGCAGGTGCACGAGACGTTCACCGCGCTCACGGTCGCCGGTGCGGAGCCGGCCGAGGTGTTGCGCGAGGTCGCGAGGATCTCCGGGCTGCCGGTCGTCCTGGAGACGCTGGGGCACGACGTGCTCGCGTACGACGCGGCCGGGCAGGACCCGATCGAGCTGCTGAGCGACTGGGGGCAGCGATCCCGGTTGGTGGCGGTCTCCCGACGAACCGCCTACGACGAGGAAGCCGGCTGGCTGGTCACCGCGGTCGGCGCGCAGGGCGCCGACTGGGGACGGCTGGTTCTGCTCTCGCCGGGCCCTCCCCCGCACCGTCATGTGGTGGTCGCGGAGCGGGCCGCGTCGGCACTGGCGGTGCATCGGCTCCTGGCACGGGATCGGGAGAGTCTGGAGCGGCAGACGCACCGGATGCTGCTCGCGCAACTGCTCGGCCAGGCGTTGCCACCTCCTGACCTGGCCGCCCGAGCGGCCGCGTTGGGCGTACCGCTGGAGCGGCGGCGGCTGGTCGGGGTGGCGATCCGGCCGGGGAGCATCACGCCGCGCGCGCCCGCACTGGCCACGCAGGAGGTGTTGCGGGACCTCGCGGAGGCGACCGCGGTGGCCGCGCGGCGGGTGAGTGTGCCGGCGTTGGTGGGCGTCGTGGACGACACGAGCGTGCGCGCGTTGCTGTCGTTGCCGGCGCAGGCGGGGATCGACGCGGTCCTGCGACGGTTGGCCAGAGAGGTGCACCGCTCGGCCGCAGGTGCCGTGGTGGTGGCGGTCGGGACGACGGTGTCGCAGGTGTCCGATGTGCGGCGCAGTCTGGGCGAGGCCGCGCACGTCGCCGGTGCCGCGCTGCGCTCCCCCAGCACCCAGCTCTACCACCGGCTAAACGACGTGCGACTGCGCGGCCTGCTGCACCTGCTGCGCGAGGACGAACGGGTCCGGGCGTTCGCCCATCGGGAGCTGGGGCCACTGTTGGCGCGGGATGACACGCAGGGCAGCCGGCTCATGGAGCTGCTGCGCTGCTTCTGCGAGCAGGGCGGCAACAAGTCGGCCGCGGCCGCCGTGGCGCACCTGTCACGTACGGCCTACTACCAGCAGCTGTCGCGGATCGCGCAGGTGCTCGGGGTGTCGCTGGAGGACCCGGAGTCGATGTTGTCGTTGTACGTGGCGCTGCTGGTGCACGACCTCGACGACGCGTGACGGGTCAAGGGTCCGGCAGGAGGCCCGAATCCATCCGCCGCGGCGATTGACAGCTCCGTGCGGGCATGCCCGTGGACAGAGTGTGCCCCGATCATGGCAAGCGTGGACACTTTGCCGCTGCCCGTGGCGGGTCCGGGACACCCACCATTCCGAGATAAAGATCGTGCTGATCCGCCCCCACCCGCAGCACGCGCCGGTTGGACGGCCGCTGTTGCGGCAGCGTGACAGGGAGGTGACCGATGGCCGTTGAACCCCTGCGCCCCGCCGAAACCACCGCGGCCGAGCCGGGCACACAGATCACCCATCCGGATGGCCGAGTCGAGTTGCGTGACTTCTCGACGATCGCCGACAGCCGCTACTTCAACGAGGAACTCGCCCCGGTTCCCATCGAGAAGCGCACCTGGACCACGTACAACTTCGCGGCGCTGTGGATCGGCATGGCGCACAACATTCCCACCTATCTGCTCGCCGCCGGGCTCATCCAGCTCGGCATGAACTGGGTGCAGGCGTTCCTCACGATCACGCTGGGCAATCTGCTCGTCCTGATCCCGATGCTGTTGAACAGCCACGCCGGCACGAAGTACGGGATCCCCTTCCCGGTCTTCGCCCGCGCGTTCTACGGAGTCCGCGGCGCGAACCTCCCGGCGCTGCTCCGCGCCTTCATCGCGTGCGGTTGGTTCGGCATCCAGACCTGGATCGGCGGCGAGGCGATCTACGCGATCGCCGGCAAGCTGCTGGGCTCCTGGTGGGTCGACGCGGCGACGGTGATGGACCACCCGTGGACGCTGTGGGCCTCGTTCTTCCTGTTCTGGGCGATCGAGATGGCGATCATCTGGCGGGGCATGGACACCCTGCGGCGCTTCGAGAACTGGGCCGCACCGTTCGTCATCGTGGTCGCCGTCGCCCTGCTGATCTGGGTGCTGGTCGAGGCGGGCGGGCTCGGCCCGATCCTGTCCGAGCCGTCGAAGCTGGGCTGGGGCGCCGACTTCTGGAAGCTGTTCGCGCCGTCACTGATGGGGATGATCGCCTTCTGGGCGACGCTGTCGCTGAACATCCCCGACTTCACCCGGTTCGGCGGCAGTCAGCGGCAGCAGGCGTACGGCCAGGTCCTCGGCCTGCCGACCACGATGTCGTTCTTCGCCATCCTGTCGATCCTGATCACCTCGGGCACGGCCGTCATCTACGGCGAGGCCATCTGGGACCCCATCCAGCTCGCCGCGAAGTTCGAGAACCCACTGGTCGTCGCGCTCGGCCTGTTCACCGTCGTGGTCGCCACGCTGTCGGTGAACGTCGCGGCGAACACGGTCAGCCCGGCGTACGACTTCTCCAACGCCGCGCCCCGACTGGTGAGCTTCCGGACCGGGGGCCTGATCACCGGCGTGCTCGGCATCCTGATCCAGCCGTGGCGCCTGGTGCAGGACCCCAACATCTACATCTTCGTCTGGCTCGGCTTCTACGGTGGCCTGCTCGGCGCGGTCGCCGGCGTACTCATCGCCGGGTACTGGATCCGGTACCGCACCAGCCTCCAACTGCCGGCCCTCTACCGCCCCGAGGGTAGGTACTGGTTCTCCGGCGGGTGGAACTGGGCCGCCATCGTCGCCACCGTCGTCGGCGCGGTCCTCGCGGTGGGTGGCGCCTACTCCGCACCCGGCAAGGGGCCGTTCCCGGAGGACGGGCTCATCCCGTTCCTCAAGCCGCTCTACGACTACAGCTGGGTGGTCGGTCTGATCGGCGGGTTCCTCGTCTACCTGGCGCTGTCGATGCCGCGCACCGCGCACGCGAAGGGGGAGAAATGAGCAACATCATCCGAGCCGGGCTGGTGCAGCAGAAGTGGACCGGCGACAAGGAGTCGATGATCGCCAACGCGGTCGAGGCCATCCGCAGCGCCGCCTCGCAGGGCGCACAGGTGGTCTGCCTGCAGGAGTTGTTCTACGGCCCGTACTTCTGCCAGATCCAGGACGCGGACTACTACTCGTACACCGAGGCCATCCCGGACGGGCCGACGACCGCGCTGATGCGCGAGGTCGCCGAGCAGCACGGCGTGGTTTTGATCGTGCCGATGTACGAGCAGGAGCAGCCGGGGGTCTACTACAACACCGCGGCGGTGATCGACGCCGACGGCACGTACCTCGGCAAGCACCGGAAGAACCACATCCCGCAGGTGAAGGGGTTCTGGGAGAAGTTCTACTTCCGGCCCGGAAACCTCGGTTATCCGGTGTTCGACACCGCCGTGGGGCGCATCGGCGTCTACATCTGCTACGAGCGGCACTTCCCGGAGGGCTGGCGCGCACTGGGGCTGGCCGGCGCGAGGATCGTGTTCAACCCCTCCGCCACGAGCCGCGGCCTGTCGGAGTACCTGTGGCGGCTGGAGCAGCCCGCCGCCGCGGTCGCCAACGAGTACTACGTCGGCGCGATCAATCGGGTCGGCGTGGAGCCGTTGGGCGACAACGACTTCTACGGCCAGTCCTACTTCGTCGACCCCCGCGGTCAACTCGTCGGCGACGCCGCGTCGGACACCGAGGAGGAGGTCGTCGTCCGCGACCTCGACATGGACAAGCTGGCCGAGGTCCGCGACCTGTGGGCGTTCTACCGGGACCGCCGGCCGGACACGTACGAATCGCTGGTGACGCCGTGAGCATCGTCATCCGCAACGGAACGGTCGTCAACGCCACCGGTGCGTACCCGGCCGACGTGCTGGTGGAGGGCGAGCGGATCGCGGCGCTCGCCGCGCCCGACTCGGGTCTGGCGCAGCAGTGGGCGTCCGGCGCCGAGCACGTGATCGACGCCGCCGGGAAGTACGTGGTGCCCGGCGGCATCGACGGCCACACCCACATGGAGATGCCGTTCGGCGGCACGTTCTCGGCGGACAATTTCGAGACCGGGACGATCGCCGCAGCCTGGGGCGGCACGACGACCATCGTGGACTTCGCCGTCCAGGGCAAGGGGACCTCGCTGCTGTCCGCGCTGGACAAGTGGCACAGCAAGGCCGACGGCAACTGCGCAATCGACTACGGATTCCACATGATCGTGTCGGACGTCAACGACACGTCTCTGAAGGAGATGGAGGCCTGCATCGACGCGGGCGTCAACACGTTCAAGATGTTCATGGCCTATCCGGGGGTCTTCTACGCCACGGACGGGGAGATCCTGCGGGCGATGCAGAAGGCCCGGGACACCGGATCGATGATCATGATGCACGCGGAGAACGGCATCGCCATCGACCAGCTCATCCTCCAGGCGCTGGCCAACGGTCAGACGGACCCGGTGCAGCACGGCCTGACCCGGCCGCCCGAGCTGGAGGGCGAGGCCACCTCGCGGGCGATCGCGCTGGCGAAGGTCACCGGCTCGCCGCTGTACATCGTGCACCTGTCCGCCGCGCACGCCCTGGACGCGGTCACCCAGGCCCGCGACACCGGCCAGAACGTGTTCGCCGAGACCTGTCCGCAGTACCTGTTCCTGTCGCTGGAGGATCTGGCCAAGCCCGACTTCGAGGGCGCGAAGTACGTCGCCTCTCCCCCGCTGCGCCCCAAGGAGCACCAGGCGGAACTGTGGCGGGGCCTGCGCACCAACGACCTGTCGCTGGTGTCCACCGACCACTGCCCCTTCTGCTTCAAGGACCAGAAGGAGCTGGGCCGGGGAGACTTCTCCAAGATCCCGAACGGGATGCCCGGCGTGGAGCACCGGATGGACCTGCTCTATCAGGGCGTCGTGAAGGGCGAGATCACCCTGCCGCGCTGGGTGGAGATCAGCTCGACCACGCCCGCCAGGATGTTCGGCCTCTACCCGCGTAAGGGCGTCATCGCGCCGGGCGCGGACGCGGACATCACCGTGTACGACCCGACGGCCCAGCAGACCATATCGGCCAGCACCCACCACATGAACGTGGACTATTCCGCGTACGAGGGCATGGAGCTGACCGGAAAGGTCTCCACCGTGCTGTCCCGTGGTCGGGTCGTGGTCGACGGCAACGCCTTCCACGGCGCGGCCGGGCACGGCAGGTTCCTCAAGCGCGATCTCAGTCAGTACCTGGTGTCAACTACCCGCCTATGAATGGGCAGGCTTGCAGGTCAGTCCCCCTACTGGATGCAGGGTGATGCCGCGTGCGGACGGTTGACTGCGCCCCAACCCTCGACGCCACGCTGGGCGATGTTGAGGGCCGCATTGTGATCGGCGTGGGCAACGACCCCGCACGACCGACAGTGGAAGGTTTCCTGGTCCGGCCGGTTCCGCTTGTCGCGGTGCCCGCAGCCGTGGCAGGTCTGGGAGGTGTACCGCGGGTCGACCTGGACCAGCGGTACACCTGCTCGGCGGGCCTTGTAGTCCAGGAAGCTGCCGAGTTGGTGGAACGACCACGAGTGGAGTGTGACCCATTGGGGCTTGCGGAGCCGGACCCGTTCGCGGATCCCCGTCAGTTCCTCGACGGCGATGCCGCGACCGGTGCGTACAGCCTCGGTCACGATGGTCTTGGCGATGCAGTGGTTGACGTTCGCGGCGTGCCGCGCTTCCTTCTTCTTGCGCCGGGCCAGCAGCCGCCGGGCCGACTTGGTGTCCTTCTCCTGCAACCGCTTGCGCAGCCGCAGCTGCCGCCGGCGGTAGCCGTTGAGCCGGTCGCCGGCGTAGCGAGTGCCGTCGGAGTCGTAGGCGATGTTGGCGATGCCCACGTCCACGCCGAGAAAGCCGGACGGGTCGATCAGTTCAGGTTCGGGCACCTCGACGGTGGCGTACAGGAACCACATGCCGTCCCGGAAGATCAGGTCCGACTCGCCGGTCTTGCTGGTGGCGATCGCCTTGAGCTGGTCGGCGGACCCGGTATAGGCGACGCCCTTGAGCCGGCCGTGCGTGGTCCAGATGGACACGGTCCGAGCATCGGCCTGCCAGGACAGCATCCGGGCGTCATAGGGCTGGGCCGCGTTCCAGCGGAACCCGATCGGGTTGGTCTCGACGTTGCGGCGCCGCTTCGAGCCGGGCTTGCCGTAGTTGCCAGCCCGCAGGTTCGCCTTCACGGTGGCGTAGGCGTCGGAGACCTTCTTGATCACGTGCTGGGCCGCCTGGGCACCCAGGGCGTAGTCGGCCTTGATCCCGGCGTAGACGTGCTTACGCAGGTCGTAGTTCCGGTACACCCCGGTCTCCCGGGCCACGGCCGCCACGTCCGACGCCGCCGTGTTGCACGCGCGCAGGGTCGCCTCCAACGCCGACGCCTGCTCGGGCGTCGGCAGCAGCTTCACCTGCACGACCAGCTTCACACGACCACCGTAGCTTCGGCCTCTGTCACCCAGACGGACCCCAGACCCGGATGCTCGCCGAGGTCGCTCAGTCGTACACAACCTGCATCATGCCCACTTGGTCCTCACCACGAAGTACCGGCGGGGCGCGCTCACCGACCCCATCCTCACTCGCTGCCAGCAGATCATGGCCGACGTCTGCACCGACTTCCGCGGAGCTGCGCGAGTTCAACGACGAGGACGACCACGTCCACCTGCTCGTGCACTACCCGCCGGCCGTCGCACTGTCGAAACTGGTCAACAGCCTCAAAGGCGTATCGGCCCGCCGACTGCGCCAGGAGCACGAACCGCACCTGCGCCGGTACCCGTGGGGCGCGCACCTGTGGTCCCCGTCGTACTTCGCCGGGTCCTGCCGCGGCGCACCACTCGCCGTGGTCAAGGCATACATCGAAAACCAGAAACATCCCGGTCCGCAACAGCGTTCCTCCGGCCCTGAAGGACCGGGGCTCCCGCCTAGCAACTGTTGAAAAGGAGAAGCGGTGGACTTCGGTGTCGTACTTCAGACCGACCCGCCAGCTCGCGACGTCGTGGCCGGCCTCACCGCCGCCGAGGACAACGGGTTCCGCTACGGGTGGACGTTCGACTCCTGCGTGCTGTGGCAGGAGCCGTTCGTCATCTACTCGCAGGTCCTCGCCGCCACCAAGCACCTGATCGTCGGGCCGATGGTGACCAACCCGAGCACCCGCGACTGGTCGGTCACCGCGTCGCTCTTCGCCACGCTCAACGACATGTTCGGCAACCGCACGGTGTGCGGGATCGGCCGCGGCGACTCGGCCCGGCGGGTCATCGGCCAGCCGCCGGCGAGCCTGGCCACGCTGAAGGAAGCGATGCACGTGATCAAGGAGCTGGCCGAAGGCAACGAGGTCGAACACCACGGCACGCCGGTGCGCATCCCATGGGTGCGTGACGGCAGGCTGGAGATCTGGATGGCCGCCTACGGCCCGAAAGCGCTGCGGCTGGTCGGCGAGCAGGCCGACGGCTTCATCCTGCAGACGGCCGATCCCGACATCGCCCGCTGGACGATCGGCTCGGTACGCGACGCAGCTACTGCAGCAGGTCGAGATCCCGACTCAATCACGATGTGCGTGGCCGCGCCCGCCTACGTGGGCACCAACCTCGCGCACCAACGGGATCAGCTGCGCTGGTTCGGCGGCATGGTCGGCAACCACGTGGCCGACCTGGTCGCCCGCTACGGCGACTCCGGGGTCGTGCCGAAGGCGCTCACCGACTACATCAGGGGCCGCGAGGGCTACGACTACGCACACCACGGCCGCGCCGGCAATCCGTCCACCGACTTCGTACCCGATGAGATCGTCGACCGGTTCTGCCTCGTCGGCCCCGAGTCGGCGCATGTCGACCGGCTACAGGAGCTCAAGGAGATCGGGGTGCACAACTTCGCCCTCTACCTCATGCATGACGACAAGGAGAAGACCCTCTCCTCGTACGGCAAGAACGTGATCACGCACGTCTGATCCCGGCTGCTGAGCGTGGTGTCCGGGGCGGCGGGCCACCCCGGACACCACCAGGGGGGTCACGCCGTACGCAGCCAGCCGAGGGTCTTCATGGTGGAGAGACTGGTCGCCTTGAGGCCAGCGTCGGAAACGGTCCAGAGAACCCCGTCGACCACCAGTGAGCGCCGGATCGGCGCCAGATCCTCGGGACGCCCCGTGCCCAGCGTGTGATCGACCGTGCCGACCTCGGTGAACCCGCCGTCGCCGACTCGCAGAGCCAGCGCCACGTTGCTCGGCAGGCCCGTGCCGTGGACGGTCAGTGGGACCACGACCAGGCGTTCGGCCGGCCAGTAGAGGAACGCGTGCGGGTCGAACTCCGCCTCGGAGTGCCCCTGCTTGACGTGATACTGGGCGATCCGGGTCGGCTTGGCCGGATCGGAGACGTCGAAGAGCGAGAGCTGGGTGCCCTGGACACGCCCCCGATCGGACGCCTCCTGCCCGACACCGAGCAGCCGTCCTTCGCCGGCCGGGTGCAGGTACGCCGAATACCCGTTGATCTTCAGTTCGCCGCTCACCTTCGGCGCCCCCGGATCACGCAGATCGACGGTGTAGAGCGGGTCGGTCTGCCGGAAGGTGACGACGTACCCGGTGCCGCCGACGAACCGTACCGCGTATATCCGTTCCCCCTTGCCCAGTCCGGTGACCTTGCCGACCCGGGTCAGCGCCGTGCCGTCGGCACGCAGGACGTACACGCTGGACGTCGAGTTCGGCTTGTCGCCCCAGGTACGGCCACTGGTGGTGGCCACTCTCAGGTGCCCGTCCCACTCGGACATGGCGTACTGGTTGATGAGCCAGCCCGGTACGGACGCGGCGGCGACGTACCGCGGGGCACCCGCGCCCGAGATGTCGAACTGATAGATCTCGGTGGTCTCGTCCCTGGGATCGGGTGCGATGTTCCGGGCGGTCAGCATCGGCAGCACCCGCCAGCGCTGGTCGTTGGCCACGTACAGCCGAGGTCCGTTGCTGTAGACCGTGTCGCCGTCGGCGATCACGGTGACCGGGTCGCCGGCGCCGAGCGTAGCCGCACCGAGGTCGAAGCTGAGCACGGTCACCAGCGACGTGCCGGAGTAGGCGGCCGGCCGGCTCACTCGTTCGCAGCCGACCCGTCCCGCGCTCGTTCGCCCGCCGGAGGTGACCTCGTACCGGGGCAGCCAGTCGTCGGCGGTGGCGTTGTCGATGATCTCGCGGTTGGCGGTGGTGCGCTGCTCATCGGTGGCCCGTTCCCGGTACGGGAAGTTCAGCCGGGGCGCGGAGCGGACCACGACCCGGACCGTCGTGCCCACCTGACGGGCGTCCACCAGATTGCCGTCGATCCGGTATTCGCCGATGATCTTCGGCTCGCCGGACAGGTCGACCATGATCAGCTGCGGGCCGACGATGCCGTCCGGCATCGGGGCGTCGCGCGCGCCTCCCTCGGGGACGGCCGGTTTCGCCGTCCCGGCCCACCCGTCGGGGCGCAGCACCAGCGCCCGGTCACCGTACAGCAGCAGGCCGTCTTCGGCCCCGCCGAACCCATCGGCACCCGGTGCCAGTTCCAGCTCTCCGGTCAGCCGGCGGGTGGCCGGGTCGACCACGTACAGCTTGCCGTGGCTCACGGTGACAATCCGCTTGCCATCGGTCTTGACCAGGTCCGGTTCATCGGCCCCGGCCTCGTGTGTGTTGGTGCCCGAGTAGCCCTTGGGCGCCGCATCCTCCCGCCCCGCCGCGGCGGGCGCCTCAGCCCGTTCGGCGCGGCCGAAGGTACGCATGTCCCCGTTCGGCCCGAACCCCCAGGGCCCGACGTAGGCCTTGGCAGCCGTCTTCAGCTGCCGCAGCGCCTGCGGGCAGGAGTCGAACGCGACGAGCTGGAACCCGCCGGCCGGCACGCCCCGGTCACGTGGCGGCACGGGGACCGGCTCCGCCGTACAGCCGGTGACCAGCGCCAGGCCGGCGACCAGGGCCAGTCCCATGACGCGAGCTGGAGTCATGATCCGGGGGACGCCGATGGCGGCCGTGGGATGGAGTACGTGGGCGCTGCTACCCGTCATGCCCCCTACGACGTGGCTGCCCCGCGCTGGGTTCCCAGCATGCCCTGACCGAGCTCGATCAGCCTTGTCGCAAGGATTGAATGATGGTTCAATCCTTGCGTGGCGTACCGGAGCACCGAACGGGTGAAGGCTCGGCTGAGCGCCTCCCGGGAACGGATCATCGCCGCGGCGCTGGGAATCATGGCCGAGCACGGGTACGCCGGCTGCTCGGTCGCCGCCGTCGCCGAGCGGGCCGGCGTGGCGACCGGCAGCGTCTACCGCCACTTCCCGACCAAGGCCGACCTGTTCGCCGAGGTGTTCCGCACGGCCTCCCAGCGCGAGGTGGACGCGGTCGCGCGCGCCGCAGCGCTGGAGGCCTCCGCCGCCGAGCAGATGGCAGCCGTCGTCGAGACGTTCTCCGGCCGCGCGCTGCAGTCCCCACGGTTGGCGTATGCCCTGCTCGCCGAGCCGGTCGACCCGGCGGTCGACGCCGAGCGGCTCGTCTTCCGCCGCGCGTACGCCGAACTGATCGCCGGGCACGTCGCGGCGGGTGTGGCGAGCGGTGAACTACCCCCGCAAGATCCGGAGCTGACCGCGACCGCGCTGGTCGGCGCCCTGGCCGAGGCCATGGTCGGTCCGCTTGCCGCCGGGGTCGCCGGCCCGGAGACCATCCCCGCCCTGATCGCCTTCATCCACCGCGCGCTGGGAGTATCGCCGTGACGACACACGAGGTCTTCAACCAGGTTCCCCCGCTCGCCGGCTACGACGCGGCGGACGACCCGGCACTGCTCGACGGGCTCGAGCGGGAGGGCGCCGGCTGGGCCGCCGCCGAGCTGCACGAGCTCGGCCGGCTGGGCGGCGCCGAGCAGGCCATCGAGTACGGGCGGCTGGCCAACGAGCATCCGCCGGTCCTGCGCACCCACGACCGCTACGGCCATCGGATCGACGAGGTGGAGTTCCACCCCGCCTGGCACGAGCTGATGCGCACCGCGGTCACGCACGGCCTGCACGCCGCACCGTGGGCGGACGACCGACCGGGCGCACACGTGGCCCGGGCCGCCAAGTTCTACACGTGGCGGCCCGACGCCGGCCACGGCTGCCCGATCTCGATGACCTATGCGGCAGTGCCGGCGCTGCGGCACAGCCCGGAGCTGGCCGCGCGGTACGAGCCGCTGCTCACCGCCACGACGTACGACTTCGGGCTGCGTCCGCCGCTGGCCAAGCCGGGGCTGCTGGCGGGCATGTCGATGACGGAGAAGCAGGGCGGCTCGGACGTGCGCGCCAACACCACCACCGCCCGCCCTGAGCCGGACGGCACCTACCGGCTCGTCGGGCACAAGTGGTTCACGTCGGCGCCGATGTGCGACATCTTCCTCACCCTCGCCCAGGCACCGGGCGGAATCACCTGCTTCCTCGTCCCGCGTGTCCTTCCCGACGGCACCCGCAACCCGATGCGGTTGATGCGCCTGAAGGACAAGCTCGGCAACCGGTCCAACGCCTCGGCGGAGGTCGAATACGAGCAGGCGGTCGCCTGGCGCGTCGGAGACGAGGGCAGTGGCGTGCGCACGATCATCGACATGGTCAACCTGACCCGCCTCGACTGCGTGATCGGGGCGGCGGCCGGAATGCGCCAGGGCGTGATCACCGCCGCCCACCACGCCACCCACCGGCAGACCTTCGGCCGGTACCTCATCGACCAGCCACTGATGCGCAACGTGCTCGCCGATCTCGCGATCGAGTCCGAGGCCGCCACCGTTCTCATGATGCGCCTCGCCGGAGCGACCGACCGATCCGCGCGCGGCGACGCCAGCGAGACCGCGTTCAAACGGCTCGCCCTCGCCGTCGGCAAGTACTGGGTCTGCAAGCGCTGGCCGGCACACGCCGCGGAGGCCCTCGAGTGCCTGGGCGGCAACGGCTACGTCGAGGAGTCGGGCATGCCGAGGCTGTTCCGCGAGTCGCCACTGAACTCGATCTGGGAGGGCTCCGGCAACGTCGCCGCACTGGACGTGCTGCGCGCTCTCGTCAAGGAACCCCAGGTCGTGGAGGCGTTCCAGGCCGAGGTGAGCGCCGCGGCCGGCACCGACGCACGACTCGACGCCGCGGTTCGCCAGGTGCAGGCCGACCTGTCCGACCCCGCCGACCTTGAGCTGCGGGCGCGCCGCATCGTCGAGCGGCTCGCCCTGGTGCTGCAGGGTTCGCTGCTGGTGCGGCACGGCCACCCCGCCGTCGCCGACGCCTTCTGCGCGTCCCGGCTGGGCGGCGACCACGGCCAGGCGTACGGCACCCTGCCGAGCGGCGTCGACTTCGCCGCGATCATCTCCCGCGCCACGCCAAAGGTGGGCTGACAGGAAGCTCCCCAACAGCAGGAGCACTCCCGTCGCCACTTCGGGGCCGTCGTTCGTTGCGGGCCGTCGGCTACCGTCAGTGCGGGGCCACGGCCACCACGGCCGGCTCGACCTCGACCAGCCGCCCGGGCCGGACGACCGTGAGCAGGACGGCCATCGCCGCCACCATGCCGCCGGCCACCACCGCGGCCATCGCCACGCTTCCGGTTCCCAGCACGCCCACCAGCGGCGCGGCCAGCGCCCCGACCCCGAACTGCACCGCGCCGAGCAGCGCCGCGGCGGTGCCCGCCGCCTCCCCGTGCCGGGACAGCGCCAGGGCCGGGGCGTTCGGCATGGCGAGCCCGGCCGCGGCGAGCACCACCCAGAGCGAAGCCAGGATGCTCGGGAGGCCACCGAAGCCGGTCGCGGCGAAGGCGAGCAGCACGAGCCCGGCGGCGGTGCCCACGCCGAGGGCGGTGACGAGGATCCGTTGCGGCGAGTACCGACGCAGCAGCCGCACGTTCAGCTGGGTGGCGGCGATCAGGCCGATCGCACCCGCGCCGAAGGCCAGTCCGAACTGCTGCTCGTCGAGCCCGTACTGCTGTTGGAAGACGAACGACGACCCGGCCACGTACGCGAAGAGCGCCGCCATGGCCAGCCCGGCGACCAGCACGAGACCGACGAACGTCCGGTCGCGCAGCAGCGAGCGGTAGTCCCGCACGACGGCGGCCAGGCCACCGTGGCGTCGCCGCTCGGGCGGCAGGGTCTCCCCCAGTCCGAACGCCGCGACCGCGATCAGCAGCACGCCGAACACCGCGAGAGCCACGAACACACCCCGCCAGTCCGACCAGCGCAGCAGCCCGCTGCCGAGAGTGGGGGCCAGGATCGGGGCCACCCCCATCACCAGCATCAGGCGCGAGAAGAGCTTGGCGAAGGCGGCGCCGCTGAACAGGTCGCGTACGACCGCCACCGCCACCACCGAGGTGGCCGCGGCCCCCAGCCCCTGCAGCACGCGCAGCGTGCCGACCATTCCGATGTTCGGCGCGACCGCGCACAGCACCGAGGCCACGATGTGCAGCGCGGTGCCGGCGAGCAGTGGCACGCGCCGCCCCACCGCGTCGGAGAGCGGGCCGATCAGCAACTGGCCGAGGGCGAGGCCCGCGAGGGTGCCGGTCAGGGTCAGCTGGACGGCCGCCGACGTGGTGTGGAGATCGGCGGCGATGGCCGGAAGCGCGGGCAGGTACATGTCGATGGTCAGCGGCCCGATCGCGATCAGCGAGCCGAGGACGAGGACGAGCCGCAGTCGTTGCCGGGGGCTCATCAGATCACCGGACAGTTGGGGCGGGGTGGGCGACTCGGTCACCAGGGCAGCGGCGGTCATGCGGCAGAGTCCGTCCGGATCCGGGCGGAGAAGTGTACGGCGATCACACCTCGACCAAATCCCTGGCGGGTGATCCCATTCCCGACCGGATCGAAGGTGCCTCAGCTCACAGCCGGATCCGGGCCTTCATTGGCGGCGAGTTGTTGAACCTGCGGCACTGCCCAGGGGACGTTGACAGGATGGGGCCATGGCCACGGTCGCGGTGATCGGTCTGGGTGGGATGGGTAGCCGGATGGCGGGCAGGCTGCTCGATGCCGGCCATGACCTCGTGGTCTGGAACCGCACGCCGCAGCGGGCCAGCGATCTTGTGGCGCGTGGCGCGGTCGCTGCCGACAGTCCGGCAGAGGCTGCCCGCCAGGCGGACCTGGTCATCACGATGCTGTCCGACCCGGCGGCGCTCGAAGATGTGGCCGAGGGCCCGCAGGGGATCCTCGCCGGTGCCACCGCGTCGACGACGCTCGTGGAGATGTCCACGGTCGGGCCCGCTGCCGTGCGACGGTTGGCGGGGATGCTGCCGGATGGCGTTGGCCTGCTCGATGCACCGGTGCTGGGCAGCGTCTCGGAGGCCGAGTCGGGTTCGCTGCGGATATTCGTCGGAGGGCCGGAGCCGCTTGTCCAACGCTGGATGCCGGTGTTGGGCGCGCTTGGCTCGCCGCTGCATGTCGGGCCGCTCGGTGCCGGCGCGGCCGCCAAACTGGTCGCCAATTCGACCCTCTTCGGGGTGCTCGCTGTGCTCGGTGAGGCGCTCGCTCTCGCGGACGGGCTCGGGCTGCCGCGGGACATCGCGTTCGAGGTCCTGTCCGCGACTCCCGTCGGCTCGCAAGCGGATCGGCGGCGGCCGGCGATCGAGTCCGGTCAGTTCCCGGTCCGGTTCGCGCTGTCACTCGCCCGTAAGGACGCCGATCTGGTCGTGTCGGCCGCCGAGTCGGCACGTGTCGAACTGCCGGTCGCGGCGGCCGCCCGGCAGTGGGTCGTGGCAGCCCAGGAAGCCGGCCTCGGCGACCGGGACTACTCGGCCCTACTCGCGCACATCACCGACACTGCCCGATCGGCCTGAAACCCGGCTGTGCACCCGCCCGTCAGGTGGCGGTTGAACTCCGGCTGCACGGTTCAGCGGGGTCGACTCAGCCGCTCCCAGGCACGGCGCCGGTTTGGCTGGACCGGGTTGTGATCGGCGTCCTCGACCACTCCGGCCGGCCGATCCTCACTCGGATCGCGCATCTCGGCACCGGGTACCGACAGCACGACGCCCCGCTCGTACAGGTCGGCGATCTGCTCCCGGTGGGCGAAGCGGTGGGACCGGTCCGGCCCCGGCGGCGCCACGATCACGCCGTGGAAGATGTCCAGCCGTTCGTCGGCGAGCACGTGCTCGACCACGCCGACGGGTGCCGAGTCGACGTCGTAGACCCGGGTGCCGACGGCGAGCGCGAGGTACGAGACCTTCGCGCCGAGATCCTCCACGACGTTCACGCTACCCGCCGCCCGATCACCAGGGGCCCGATCACGATGGTTGGTCCGGCCGTGACCAGGGCTGCCGGCGGCGCCTGTCGTCAGGCTCAGGCGGAGGCCGCGGCCACAACGAGTCACCATCACGGGTGTCCGCTGTTACCGTCGGGCCTGTGCCCGCCGACGAGCTCCGGCATCGGGTCCGGTCGGCCAGGGTGGCCCGGCTGGCCACCGTCCGAGCGGATGGGCGTCCACACCTGGTGCCCGTGTGCTTCGTCCTGCTCGACGATGTCGTCTACCACGCCGTGGACGAGAAGCCCAAGCGCCACCGGCGGCTACGCCGGCTGGAGAACATCCAGGCGACGGGGCATGCCTGCCTGCTGGTCGACGAGTACGACGAGGACTGGTCGCGGCTGTGGTGGGTTCGGCTGGACGGGCACGGCTGGTTGGTGGAGGACCGCGCGGAGGAGGCGGCGGCCCGCGCGGCGCTGGCCGACAAGTACCCGCAGTACATCCAGCGGCCACCAGCCGGGCCGGTGGTGGCGATACGGGTGACCGGCTGGTCGGAATGGTCTGCGGCGGACGCGCCAGCCGACCCGGCCGGGTGAGCGCCGATTCGAGGGTGTCAGTGGGTCGGGGCGAGGGCGTCGAGCACCTCGTCGGCCCGTCGCAGCGACGCCTGCGCGTCGGCGCGGGGTGAGCCGATCTCCGGATCGAAGTTGAGGTCGACGAACACCTCCGTGATGCCGGCTTCGGCGAGTCTGGCGAGATCCGACCGGACCTGCTGGAAGCTGCCGGTGAGCGGCTCGCGCTCGGGCGGGCCCGTCGGGCGTACGCGGACCGCGCCGCGGCAGACGAATCGCAGTGAGCGGGGATCGCGGCCGGCCTCCGCAGCGGCGGCCTTGACGGTCGCGACCGCCTCGCCGATGCGCGTCAGGTCCGCCTGGCTGCCACTGACCCAGCCGTCGGCGAGCCGGCCGGCCCGGCGCAGCGCGGCAGGCGCGTGGCCACCGAGCAGAATCGGCGGGTGTGGCCGCTGCACGGGCTTCGGCTCCAGGCGCGTCGGCGGGACCTGATAGAACTCGCCGCGATGCTCGGCGACGTCGGACTGCCAGAGGGCGCGAAGAACGGTGAGGAACTCCTCGGCCCGACGGCCCCGCCGATGCTTGCTCACACCCGTCGCCTGATACTCCTCGTCCGCCCAGCCGAGGCCGAGTCCCACGTCGAGCCGTCCGCCGGCGAGGATGTCGAGAGTCGCGGTCTGCTTGGCCAGCAGCACCGGAGAGATGAACGGCATGTTGAGCACCGCGACGCCGAGCCGGACCCGCGTGGTGTGGGCCGCCAGGAATGCCAGCGTGGTCACCGGGTCCTGGACGCTGTGGTACGTCTCGCTCCAGCCGAGATCGGCGGGCACCAGAAGCCGCTGAAACGTCCAGAGCGAGTGGTATCCGAGCTGCTCGGCGCGGCGGGCGACGTGGATCATGTGCTCCGGTGTGGCCCACGAGCCGGAGACGGGCGGGGCAAATCCAACCTCCACCCGGGCACCGTACCCAGATCCGGCCAGGAAGTGGCTCGGTTCAGGCCCCGGCGCTGCGGCCCACCGGATGAAGCAGCTGCCGGATGTCCTTCGGCAGCTCGGATTCCAGGTTCTCGAGGTCTTCGGCGCTGACCGCCTCGCCCAGGGTCGTCAATACGGCACGGGCGCACTCAGCGGGCCGTTCGTCATCCGTTCCCGCGCGGACCCCCACCTCATGGAGGAACTGCACGAAGTCGAGCCGTTCGGCGAAGTCCACTTCCTTGTGCAGGTAGCCTCGCAACTCCTCGGGGAGCTGGGTGGCCAGGTCCCGCGCCTCGGCGCCACTGACCCCTTCCGCCAAGGTCGTCAGCGTGGCTCCGACGAGCTTCGCCGCCTCCGCCGCCGGCATGCCCGCCCGCTTCCCCACCGCTTCGAGAAACTCGGCGTAGTTCACCAGTTCTCCTTTCGAACCAGTCGGGGTGCGTCGCGGCGCCTCGCTCGCCATCCACGCCTCCCCCAGGCGCGGTCGGCAGCGGCGTACCCGCGTGCGGCGCGGGCACACCTGCTGCTGCGTCGACTGCGTGCTACGAGCGGAGGTGCTGCCCGCCGCCGGCACCCACCGGTTCGATCACCTGCCGGAACTCCTTCGGAAGCTGGCCCATCGCGTCCTCGAACTCGTCACGGGAAACAGCCTCACGTAGCGTGGTGAGCACCGCGCCGACCCCGGCACCGGCGAGCGCACGGTCGACGGCCGGGCGGTCCGCCACCCGCCGCACGAACTCTTCGAGCCCGAACGACTTGGCATGTTCCCCTCTACCTGTAAGCGGTGGCGGTTTGCGCAGGGGATCGTCAAGCCCTTCCGGAAGCTGATAGGCAAGGTCCTCAGCCTGGCCGGCGCTGATCCGATCTGCCAATGTCTCCAACGTCGCGCGGGTGAGCGTCGCCGCCTGATCGGTCGACACCTTTGCCCGCGTGGCGACTGCGTTGATGAAATCCTCGTATTCCACCTGATTCTCCTCTCCGGCCCGATCGCCGTCGAACCGCCAGTTTGAGGCGTCATCGGTCTCTTCCACGTCGATTGGTGCGACCACCACGGGGCGGGACGTGGCCGGATCGCCGCGCAGGAGAGACAGTCATGCAAACGTCACCTCTCGGGTGCCGAGCGAACTGGTACCTCGACAGCCTCCTGGGACGGGGGGTGACCCTGCCTCATCCCCATCGGGCGAATCACCAAGGCGCGCTACGCCGACTCCTCGACATTCCGATGAATCGGCACGGGCGGGCGAGCTGTTGGCGAAGCTGCGCCAGAGCGGCTACGAAGTCACCCGCGACCACGAAATCATCAACGTGTGGGGCTTCGCCCCACCCTCTTCAGTTGATCCGGATGAACCTGGCGACGCTCGGCGTGCCCTGCGTGTCGAGCGCGAAGAGCAGATAGTCGCCGGGCAGCGCAACGCCCCTGTCGGCCGGGATCGGCAGCGTGTACGTCGTGCCGCTGACGCTCATCGGCGCGAGCGGGATCCGCCGCTGGTCGGTGTTGACGGTGTGGGTGACGGCCGACGTGCGCACGAGCGCGAAGCGCGGGACCGGCGCGCCGGTGGTCACCGTGATCGTCGTGCCGGGCCACGCCGTCGCGGGCGCGGCGGTGATCGTCGGCCGGACCCGCGCGGACCCGTCGGGGTTCAGCAGATACGGCGGTGTGAAGATCTGGCCGTTCGGATGGTTGGTGGCGCACGAGCCGCAGAGCCCACCGCCGCCCGAGAACACCCGGCCGTCGGGCAGCAGGAGCGCGACGCTGTGGTACGTGCGCGGCTCCACCTCCGGCGCCATCGTGGTGAACCGGCCGGTCGCCGGGTCCCACAGTTCCGGGCTGGTCACGGCTCCGGTGTCGGTGAAGGCCTGCGGATGCTGCTGGCCGCCGAGCGCCAGCACAGTGCCGTCCGGCAGGACGACGCCGTTGCCGAACGACCGGGCGTACGCCATGTCCGCGACGCGCGTGGTGACGACCGGCTGTCCGCGCCCGGCCGTGATGTCCAGGGTGTACGCCCGCCGGGTGGCCTGGACGTTGGTGACGGTACCGGCGTCCTGGTACGCCGTGGCCCCGCCGAAGGTCAGGATCTTGCCGATGTCGTACATGACCGCGTTGCCGTTCATCGCGTCGGCGCTGTCGGCGCGGTTGCCGGCGCCGACGATGGTGCCCGCCCCGCTCGTCGTGATCCAGTTCATCTGCTTGCTCGGGCCGGCGTGGAAGACCGCGCCGCCGGAGATGGCGAACAGCCAGGCGTGGTTGTCGGAGCGGTAGACACCGGCCGGGTCGGCGGTGAGGATCCGGGTGGCCGTGACGCCGGTCAGCTTCGCCCACGTGCCGCTGCTGCCGCTCGGTGTGAAGACCTCGCCGTCCTTGTTGCCGGCAGCGTCGTACCAGGAACCGCCGAGCGTGAACACGCGCCCGTCGGAGAGCAGCGTGGTGCTTTGGTAGGCGCGCGGGATCTGCATCCGCGGCCCTGTCGTCCACGAGTTGAGCGCCGGGTTGTAGATGGTGGTCGCGCCGTCGGTGCTGCCGCCGTTGATGAGCACCCGGCCGTCGGCCAGGACGGCGAGCCCGCTGCAGAACATCTGGTGCTGGGTGTTGATGTTCGCCGGCGGGCTGACCACACCAGTAGCGAGATCCAGAATGGACACGATCGTCGTGGCACCGGTCTTGTCGAATCTCATGTCGCCGACTGCGGCGAAGGTGAGCACCTTGTTGTTGGGCAGCAATACGGCGGAGACGGGTACGGCGGGGAAGCCGATCGGCGCGTTCCACCTGCCGCCGACGCCCGCGGCCGGCGCCGAGCCGTGCACCTCGATCTCGGCCGCCGCCGACCACGGGCCGCGGTTGCCGGCTTCCGTGGTGGCGGTCAGCCGCACGTAGCGCGCGTCGACCTGGGCGAAGGCGACGGTCTTCGCGGTCTTGTCGTCGACCCACGTGGCGTTCGCCACCGGCGTGGCCCAGGCGCTGCCGTCGACGCTGACCGAGATGGAATAGCGGCCGATGTTCCCGTTGTTGGACGCGTCGGCGCGTGGCAGGTAGGTGAGGCCGCCGATTCTCTTCGTGGCCTTCATGTCGATGGTGAGGGTGTGCGGCAGCGGCATGGCCGGCGAGTACTGGGAGTGCCACAGCGTCGTGGCGTTGCCGTCCAGCACGTTGCTTGCGGGGTACGCCGCGGCCTGGTCGCTGGCGCTCGCGGTCCAGCCTGCCCGGGGCAACGCCCCGGCCACGGCCGGGCCACCGATCACCTTGATCTCGGCCGCCGCGGACCACGGGCCGCGGTTGCCCGCCTCGGACAGGGTGGTCAGCCGTACGTAGCGCGCGTTGACGGCGGCGAAGACGGCAGTCTTCAGCACCTTCGTGTCGCCCCACGTGCCGGTCGAGACCGGCGAGCCCCACGCGGTCCCGTTGCTGCTGACCGAGACGGAGTAGCGGCCCACGTTGCCGTTCGACGACGTGTCCTGCCGTGGCAGATACGTCAATCCCTTGATGCTGAGCGCGCTGCGCATATCGATCGTGACGGTGTGCGGCAACGGCGCTGCGGGAGTCGCGTAGCGCGAGTGCCAGATCGTCGTCGGCAAGCCGTCGAGCACGTTGCCGGCCGGGTAGGCCGATGCCTGATCGCTGGCCGTGGCGATCCAGCCCGTCGTGGGCAGGACCAGCTCCCGCTTGACGTACGACTCCCCGGGCGGTTCGCTCATCGCCATGGTGCCGGTCATCGACGGCCCGCCGGTCGGCGCCACGGCGGCGCGGTGGCCGGCGTGCGGGTCGACGACCGGGGACCCGCCGCCCGATGCGGGTTGGGCCGGGTTGCCGGGATCGCGGGCGTAGCTGGGCATCGGCACAGCGAGCAGACCGATCAGGAGAACCACGATCGGGATCAGGCGACGCTCGAACAGGCGCCCGAAGAGACGCTTCGTCGGTCGGTCTGCCATCGGCGACACCCCCGTCACGCCGAGAACTCCTGGCCAGCGGCGGTCAGGAGCCACTGAGTCAGTGCTCAGGCTTCCACCCGGCAGCGCCGAGGCGAATCAGCCGAAAGTGCCGAAGATGGCCACCATGGGGTAGTTCGGACCGCATCCGGCGGATCTGGGTTCACCTGATCCGGGCAGCGGGCGGTACCGTCGTCGGCATGATCCCGCGCCGTCGACGCGCTGCCGGCCTGCTCGCCGTCCTCGTGCTGATGACCGGTGCGTGCGGGCAACCCGATCGCCGGCCCAGCGCGACGCCGGGGCCGTCGACTCCAGGCCGGGCTGCTGCGGGCGGTGCCGACCACCTGGTCCGCGTCCCGGTGCAGGTGCCCGCCGGCCTGACAGCCGCCCCGTACGACGTACCGCGCCGCCTGAACCTGCCGGCGGGCTGGTCCGCCTCGGTGTACGTCCGGGCGGCCAAGCCGCGGTTCATGGCCCCGACCCCCGCCGGCGACCTGCTGCTGTCCCAGCCCAGCCGGGGAACCGTCCTGCTGATTCGCAAGGGCGCCGACGGCACCGGTCAGGCCAGTAAGTTCCTCACCGGCCTCAACCGGCCGCACGACATCGTGTTCGCCGATGTCGCCGGTCGCAGATGGGTTTTCGTCGCCGAGGCGGACCGGGTGGTGCGCTATCCATACGGCACGGGGGACCGGCCGGGACCCGGCGAGGTGGTCGCCGACGGCCTGCCCGACACCAGCACCCGCGAACTGCGCGGCCAGTACGCGCACGTGCTGAAGAACATCGCCGTCCGCGACGGGCGGCTGTACGTCTCGATCGCCTCCACCTGCAACGTCTGCATCAGCGACACCCGGAGCGATCCGCAGCGCGGAGCGATCTACACGTACGACGCGGCCGGACGCAACGCCGATCGCCGGTTGTTCGCCCGTGGCCTGCGCAACGCCGAAGGGCTCGCGTTCGCCCCCGACTCGGGTGACCTGTGGGCGGTGGTCAACAACCGCGACAACCTGCCGGTGCCCGACGACCGGGACGTCGACGGCGACGGCCGCGGCGACCTCGGCCGCCGGGTCACGGCGTACGTGGATGACCATCCGCCGGAGCCCTTCACCCGGGTCCGCGAGGGCGGCTTCTACGGCTGGCCGTTCTGCAACCCGAACCCCGACCGGGGCGTGCGTAACATGCCGTACGACCGGGACTACGACTTCAACCGGGACGGGCGGGCGGCCGATTGTGCGACGGCCACGCCGATCGACGTGGGCATCCCGGCGCACTCGGCCCCGCTGGGCCTGACCTTCACGGCCGGTACGGCGGCACCGGACCTCGGCGCGGTGATCGCCCTGCACGGCTCGTGGAATCGCAGCCGGCCCACCGGATACAAAGTGATCCACTTCCCGTGGCGGCAGGGCCCGGGCGAGCAGCGTGACCTCGCCACCGGGTGGCTCGACGAGTCGACGGGCGATGCGTGGGGCCGGCCGGTCGACGTCGCGATCGACGCGGACGGCACGCTGCTGGTCAGTGACGACGCGAGCGACGCGGTGATCCGGCTTGCGCCGCCCCGCCCCGCCGGCTAGCGCCGACGCCGATCCTGCGCGCGAACGCGGGGGGAAAATGCGGCACAGTGTCAGCCTTGACTTCCTCCCCTCGCTGACGGGAGGGGATTCCCACGGTCTCCCACGGGGTTTCCTGCTGCTTGCCCTGCCGCTGCGTGAGCGCCGCCAGGTCGTGGTCGACCTGCTCGCCCACGCCGGGCCGCAGGTGGCGCTGTGCCCGCAGACCCGCATGCTCGACGAGGCCACGGACTGGTTGACGAACTGGATCGCCGTCGGTTCCGAGGGCTTGCCGTGTCGGTCAACGGGACTTCCGTTCACTCACGGTGACGAGTCGCCCGTAGCTGAACGCGCGTTGTCAGCGGCATGTGAGCGCACGGCGACGGCGGGCCTTCAGGGCCAATTGGGCCGTGTTTCGTAGTGCCCGCAGGCATTGCCCTGACGGCGGTAGGGCCGCCGCATGAAGCAGCAGTTCGCGATCGCGGATGGCACTTCGTCAGCATGGGCCCTTTGAATCGACGACGGGAAACGCCCGGCGCACTTCTGCCAGGAATTCCGCGCGCCGAGCCGCGTAGGTGGTGATCGCCGCCCACAGCGCTTCCAGCGCGGCCTGCAGCGGATCCGGCCCGGCGGCAGCCGCCAGCGCCGGCAACGCCATCGCTGCCGGATCCACCGGGCCGTCGAGTATCGCGCCGAGCGAAAGGGCCGCGCCATGGCTTTGCCGGACCACCCCGACGACGCGGTACCCGCCGGGCTCCTGCGCGCCCGAGATCCGCGCTAGCAGCGCCTTCGGGTCGGTGAACTCGGCGGGCAGGAGGTCTCCGCGCTCCAGCGCCGCCCATGCCGGGGCCATCCAGCCGAGGTCCGCGATGCCGGCGAGAGCGAACGCCTGCCGCGCGGCCCAGACCGCGATCCGGCGCTGGATGACATCGTCAGCCTCGGCAACGCCGTCGACGAGGTCCCGGTCCAGCAGGGCGATCCCTTGAACGTTGCCCCGGACCTGACGCAACCGTTCCCCCGGCGGGCGCCCACCCCAGCGCCGCTCCTCTTCCCGCCGCCGGTACTCCTCCGCGCGCCGCTTCTGCTCTCGCCGCTCAAGCTTCGTGGTCTCCACCTGGTCCCACAGCGACGGTGGCGCCGGCAGGGTCGAGGCCCAGTTGTGCCAGTACCCGGCGGCGCCGCTGGTCTGCCGGACGATCGCGTCGGCACGCAGCCCGCCGTCGACGGGGCTGCCTCCCGCGCCGTCGGGCCAGAAGCACAGCAGGTAGCGGTCCGGCCGTTGCTCCATATACGTGTAGTCGTCATCCTCCAGCGTGTCCGGGTCGAACCCGCCGTACGGATCACGCCCCTCGTCCATGCCGGCGGCGCAATACCGTACGCGAAAGGTGGGCAGCAGGTAGGCCTCCTGCCCGTCCGGCGTCAGCGGCAACGCGGCCAGCGATCCGTCGCCCCAGGGCACCAGGTCGACCGTCGCGGCGCGCGGCAGGAACGGGGCCTCGACCACCTCCTCCCACTCGTCCGCGGCGGCCGGCGGCTCGTGCTCGTGCAGTTCGACCCGCAGCCGGACCCGCCCGGTATGCGTACCGGTCATCAGGAACAGCGCGCCCGGCTCGCCGGCTCCGCAGAGGCCGTTCACCTGCCCGGCGAACCCTTTTGTCATGTCCGGCAATTCCTGACTGGCCACGTAGAACTGTCCGTAGGCGAGGGGGACGACGCCCTCGAAGAGAACTCGCATCCGGCCGATCCTGCCATCGCAGAGACGCTTGTGATGCCCCTAATTGACTAGCACCGGGTATCCGCTCATCGGCAAAGTCGGACGTCTTCCACTTGGCTTGCCAACGCCCGATCAGCGGCAAAAGCGTGCGTTGTCGCCGCGTAGGGTGCCAGCGACGCTACGAGAGCTCGTAGGTAAATCGATCTGTCCAGCCGAAGGCGGCATCCTGTTCAACGGTGCGCCGAAGGACGTGCTCGATCCGATCGAACGCCGGCCGTCCCATCGCTGCTCGGCTCATTTCGGCGGCTGCCCAGACGAGATGCACCGGGCGTAGGACGTCGGTGCTCAACCGGTCCCACAACGCATCCAGATTGGCTCCGTAGTACGGGCCGAAGTCAAGGAGCGCCGCGATCTCGCGGTGAAAGTTCCTCTCACTCCTCACCCGGTTACCGTCCAGACGTACGCGCATCTGAGCATGCTAACGGGCGCGTTCCTCCCGGCCGTCCGTTGTGCCTAGCCGCTCATCGGCAGTCCCGGACACCGATCGGCAGTCCCCGACATCACCTTGCGTGACGCGCGGATCGCGGAATGAGCGGATGCTCGGTTCTACGCCGCGCTCTGCGTCTTTGCGGGCTTCATGATGGCAATCGGGACCGCCTTGATCACGTAGTCCTCGGTCAAGTCCGGTTGCACGTCGATTGTCGCGTCGTCACCGACGTAGCGGACGACGAACACGGTTTCTCGCAGCCAAGCCGCATCGTCGTCCGTCAAGCTGGCTGGCAGCTCACCCGCGAGTCGTACTTCGTCTCCCGGCAGGATCGCGGCACCCCCGCCGCCGCCTCGCCACGCTCAATACCCGAGATCAACTGGAGCAGGGTGGTAGGGCACCGCCGTTCGAGCGGGCGAGCGGCGGGACAGCAGGTGTCCGGTCAGTGCGGCGGCGAGGCCGGCCAGCCCGGCCGCCGCGAAGCCGCCCGCCGGCACGGAGAGGTCGATCGCCACGCCGACGAGCGGGGATCCGAGCGCGAAACCAGCGCTCTGCGCTGACGATTGCAGACCTGTCGCCTCACCCCGCACGCCGGCCGGCGCCAGCCGGCTCACCGCGTCGGCCACCGTGGCAAGGGTCGGCGCGGTGAGAAGCCCGCTGCCGACGACGGCCACGCACAACCAGGGCCAGTCGTGGGCGAGCCCGGCGGGAATCGTCACAAGCCCGAGCAAGCCGAGCAGCAGCCACGTGGGCAGCGGCCGGGTCAGCGCGCCATAAATCAGCCCGCCGACGACGGACGACACGCCGAACACCACTACGACCACGGCAGCCCAGGACACCTGACCTGCTTCTTGCAGCGTGGCGACGATGGCGAGGTCGACGCCGCTGAGCAGCGTCGTCGTGCCGAACGCCATCGTCAGCGCGGCGATCATTCCGGCGCCCAGCCACTGCCTGCGCGGGGGCCGTCCGGCCGCGCCGGCATCCGCCTCGGCATCGGCACGCACCGGTGGGTTGAGCAAGGCGATTCCGGCTCCGCCGGCCACGATCGCGGCACCGACCCCCCACGCCACCACACCGGGGGACATTCTCGCCGCACACAGGATCACCACCGCCGGGCCCACTATGTACGACAGCTCGCCCTGCACCGATTCCAGCGCAAACGCGGCCCGGCGCTGCTCCGCTGTCGTCATCGCGGCGATCGCCTGCCTGCTCACCGCCTGGGCCGGCACCATCAGCAGACCCGCCACGAAGCTGGCGACCAGCAGGAACCCATACGGCAGGATCGGCACGCTCAGCCAGAACCCGACCTGCACTACGACGGTTACCAGCAGCACGGTGCGCAGGCCCCGCGAGTCGATCATGCGGCCGAGCAGCGGCCCGCCCAGCGCCACTCCGGCGGTCAGGGCCGCGGCGACACCGCCCGCTGCCGCGTAGCTCATGTCCAGACCCAGCACGACATACATCGTCAGCGCCATCACGTCAGCCGTGATCGCGACACGGGCGAGTAGCGAAACGCCCAGCAGCGATGCCATCCCTGGCACGGCGAGCACCTGTCGGTATCTGGTCACCTGCGTGACGCTAGATCGTCCGTCACGTCATAGGAAGTGGTTAGTTTGTTGGCGCTGGCATAATGAATGCTTATGGCCAGAGATCTTGAGACCGCGTTGCTGCGGTCGTTCGTCACCGCCGTGCGGGCGGGCAGCATCAGCCGTGCCGCGACCGCGCTCGGACAAACCCAGCCCGCGCTCAGCCAGCAGTTGCGCAAGCTCGAGAGCGTTGTCGGCCGTCCGCTGCTTTACCGGTCGCCGTCTGGCGTCTCGCCGACCCGGGCGGGTGAGGAGCTCCTGCCGTACGCCGAACGCATTCTCTCGCTCTCCGCACAGGCACTCACCGAAACCGGACGCGCGCTTACCGGCCACTGCGTCGTCGGGTTGCTCGAAGACCTCGCCGCGTCCCAGCTTCCGCAGGCCCTCGCCGACCTCGCCCGGCTGCACCCCGGCGCGACGCTGGAGGTGCTCAGCATTTCCAGCGCCGCGATGCGGGAGGCCTACGACGCGGGCCGCGTCCAACTCGTGCTCGACGCGGTGCCGGACGTTCCCGGGCCGCCGCGCTGGACGGTACGCCGCCCGCTGGTCTGGGCGATCGGCCAGGGTGTGGACGTGGCTGCCGATCCGCTGCCGGTGGTGCTGTTCTCGAACCCATGCTCCTGGCGTACGTCAGTGCTGGAAACGCTGGAACGTACCGATCGGCGCTGGCGGGTGGCGTTCGAAAGCAACAGCCTGTTCGGTGTGCTCGCCGCGGTACGGGCCGGGCTCGGCGTCGCGGCACTCATGCCCGCGAACCTCGAACCGGTCATGGCCTGCCACGACGCGGACGCCCTGCCCACCCTGCCGGACGTCGAGCTCGGTCTCGCACGGCACCCACGGACCGAGGGTGATCCGCTGATCGACGCCGTGGAGACCGCGCTACGTCGCATGGTCTGAGCACGAGCCCGTCGAGACCCCGAGCATGTCGTGCCCACCGTGTTCTGCTGGCCTCGACGCTTCAGCGGTGAGCGGTCACGACGGCGCGGCGCTAGAGACGATGCCGGGTCCCGGCGACCGCGTTGTGCACCTGGGCCCGTCCGAACGGTCGCGCACTGCTGGCCAACACCGGCGACGACGCTTGCCCTTGTATTTGTACAGCAAGGTAGGCATCCATCCGTGGATACACAGCTGCTTAGGCATCGACTCCGCAGAATCTCATCAGCATGATCGAACGCACGCACATCGGCTACTTGTTTCATTGACCTGCGACCGTGGCCCGGCCAGGCTTCGGTCGAGGCGCCCGGGTTGTCGCTCTCATTTCGGCTGCCCACGCTGGTCGTGTGGCTCTCATCTGGCCTGCGCAGCCCGGGCGTCGCCCCAGGGCGGGGAGAGGCTCAAGAGCGCCTCTGTGTGTCAACCCGTGCCGGTGGCGAGTTTGAGTTGATCTTTGGTGAGGTGCCGGTAAAGGACGTTGGTGAGGCGTCGTTTGAGCGCACGTCGGGCGTCGGCGGGCGTTTTTCCTTCGCTGAGTTTGCGCTGGTAGTAGACGCGGCCAGGGCCTGCGTCGCGGGCTTGGACGAGCGCGATGGTGTGCAGGGCGGTGTTGAGTTGCCGGTTGCCGGTGGGGTTGAGCCGGTGGCGGCGGCGTTCGCCGCTGGAGGCCTCGAGTGGCGAGGTGCCGGCGTAGCTGGCGAAGTGATCGGCCGTCGGGAAGCGGGTGATGTCACCGACGTGGCCGAGGATCTTCCCGGCGACAATGTGCCCGACGCCGCGGATTTCGGTGATGGTGGAGTGCGTCTCGCTCAGGACCTGCCGGATCTGGGCCTGGTTGGTGTGCAGGCGCCGGTCCGGTGGCGTAGGTCCGCGATCAGGTCACGAGCCAGGTCGCGGCGGCAGCTGTCGGTGGCGGTAAGCGGCCGGGTATTGCGCAGCAGCGCGGCGGCCTTGTCCGCGGTGAGGTCCAGCGCCGCGCCACCGGCGATCAGATCACGCAGCAGCACGTGAAGCCGGTTGAGCAGCCGGACGCGTTCGCGGGCCAGGTCGTCGCGGCGTTCGGAGAGCAACCGCAGCCGGGTGTGATGGTCCTCGGCGACGACTTGGCGCAACCGCTGGTGCCGCATGGCGGCGTGGGCGACGCTGGCGGCGTCCGCCGCGTCGGTCTTGCGGGTGCCGCCGGTGTCCAGCAGTCGAGCTCGAGCGGCCAGGGTGGCTGGGACGTCGACGACGTGCTCGCCGGCGGCGGCCAGCAGTTGCGCGATGCCACGTCCCAGCCCAGCGGCGCCTTCGACAGCGAAGCGGCGTTGCGGCCAGCGGGCGGCCCAGTCGGTCAGCGTCTTGTATGCGGCGGCGTTGACGGTGATCCGCCTTGTCGCCAGCAGGTGACCGGTCTCGTCGAGGGCGACAGCGGTCAGGGAGGACTTGTGGGGGTCGATTCCGATTGTGATCACGGAGAGCCGGGTTCCTTCCGCCAGCGAACGAGGATCGCCGTGGCGGGCAGCCTGACTTGGGGAATCGTTGAGCACGCCTCTGTTGAGCCACGCCACGGCCGGGCGCCGGCCAGCGGCGGCACGCTCTTGAAGAGCCAACCCGAGGGCGGCAAGGGGTTTGCGAGCCAGTGCCGACCGACGCCCTGACGCTACGGGCTGCAGACCCGCGCATCTGACTCCAGTAGACAAGTCAGGGGTTTGCTCGGCTCGAAGTAGCGTTGCCCTCCCGGCTCGACAACCCAGGTGGATCGAGCATCGGAGGACGCGTTGACTGTCACATCAGACCGTGTGGTCATCGGGATGGACCCGCACAAGCGCTCCGCCACGATCGAAGTCATGGCCGGCGACGAGGCCGTCATTGGCGGCGGCCGGTTCGACACCGGCCGGGACGGCTACGCGGAAATGAAGAGGTACGCCGGGCAGTGGCCGAACCGGGTCTGGGCGATCGAGGGCTGCCAGGGCATCGGCCGGCACATCGCTAACCGGCTGCTCGCCGACGGCGAGCAGGTCGTCGACGTCCCGCCGAAGCTGTCCGCCCGGGCGCGGGTATTCGTCACCGGGCAGGGCCGCAAGACCGACGCCACCGACGCCCATTCCATCGCGCTGGTCGGCACCCGCATGGCCGGTCTGCGCCCGGTCGTGAACGACGAACAGCTCGCCTTGTTGAGGATCCTGGTCGACCGGCGCCGCTCTTTGGGCGAGGACCACACCCGGATGGTCTCCCAGCTGCACCAGCTTCTACTCGAACTCATTCCGGGCGGAGCGAAGAAGAGCCTGTCCACCGCCCAAGCCAAAGCGCTGCTGGCCACGGTCCGTCCTCGCGACGCGGTCGGCAAGGCCCGGCGCCGGGTGGCCGCGGAGCTGATCAGTGACCTCGAACGGGTCTACCGACGCTCCAAGGAAGCCGACAAGGAACTGAAGGAACTGGTCGCTTCCACCGGCACCACGCTGATGGACCTGCACGGCATCGGACCCTCCGGCACCGCCCGGCTCCTGGTCGAGGTCAGCGACATCACCCGGTTCCCCAACCGGGCCCACTTCGCCTCCTGGAACGGCACCGCCCCCATCGACGCCTCCTCCGGAGAACAGGTACGCCACCGGCTCTCCCGCGCCGGAAACCGACAGATCAACCGGGTCCTGCACATCATGGCCACCGTCCAGCTCCGCAACCCCACCGAAGGCCGCGCCTACTTCGACCGCAAGAAGGCCGCCGGCAAGACATCGATGGAAGCGATGCGCGCGCTGAAACGACGCCTGTCCGACATCATCTACCGCCGCATGGTCAACGACGCGGTGAGCACGGCAGCGGGCCCGGGAGGACAACGGGGAACGACTACTGACTCCAGCGTGACCAGCTCGCATCCCCAAGCCGGCTCTTCGGAGAAGTCACTTCCCGGACCCGCCGAAACCCAGCTTAGAACGCCGCTCCCGATGGTGTCTTGATGGCATGAAGGAGCGGGGCCTCGCTCCGCGTGGGTCCCGGGCGGGATGCTCGGGGTGCTCACGTCTCACGACGAAGGAGGCCCCTCATGCA
>NZ_JBAKHO010000038.1:0-53847 GCF_036902735.1 Micromonospora lacuserhaii
CCGCCGCGAGCAGGCCGGGGTACCCGGCCGGCCGACCGCCCCGGCGCAGCAGCGACGCGGTGCCGAAGGCCCACGCGGCGACCGGCGGATGACCCAGCGCCGCCGCCCGGTCCGCCGCGCGCAGCCGACCCAACGCCCGGTACGCCGCCTCGACCGCCGTCCGGTCCGGATGACCCACCTCGCCGGCGAGCAGCACCACGGCCCGCACCAGCAGCAGGTTCTTGCTGTGCTGGGCGGCCCGCAGCCGGTCGACGGCGTCCGGCCCGCCCCGGCCCGCGGCCAGCTCGTCGAGGACCGCGCGGGGCATCCGGTGCCCGGTCGGGATCACCGCACCGCTCCCCGCAGGGCGGCGACGTCCCGGCGCAGCGCGCGGCGGATGTGGCTGATCAGCCGGTACAGGTCGGCGCAGTAGACCGACGGGTTGTCGAAGCCGGCACCGGCGCGGTAGCGGTGCGTGTAGAGGCCGCCCCCGCAGATCCGGTGCAGGTCACAGGCCCGGCACTCGGCGGGCAACCCGGCCACCCCGGCCTGCTGGGCGCGGATCCCCGGCTGCGCCAGCGCGGCGTCGAAGGTGTCCCGGCCGACGTGCAGCCCGGTCCGCCCGGCGCCGGCGTGCGCGGCGCCGAGGGTGTCGTCCATCTCGATCGCGCCGTCGGTCTCCACCACCGCGACGGCGACCGGGCTGGTCCCCACCCCGGACAGCCGTGAGGCGCCCCCGAGCAGCAGCTGGATGATCTCGTCGAAGAGCCGGACCCGGGTGCGCTGGCCGGGGGTCGCGTACCACTCGTCGAAGACCGCGGTCAGCCAGCGCGCGTACGGAGCCTGCCGGGGGTCCGGTGGGCGGCCCGGGGGCGGGGCCGTCCAGGTGCCGTGCGGCAGGAGGAAGTCCACCGTCGGCGGGTCGTACGCCAGCAGGCTCCGGTAGGTGGTGGCCGGATCGTTGCGCAGGTCCACCGTGCAGAGCAGACCGTTGAACAGCCGCGGGTACGAGGCGGTCAGCCGGCGCAGCGCCGCCTGGACGCGGTCGTGGCTGCCCCGCCCGTCGGGACCGCGCCGGCGCCGGTCGTGGGCGGTCCGGTCCCCGTCGAGGCTGACGCTGACCCGCACGTCGAGGCGGTCGAACAGCCGCAGGAAGGTGTCGTCCAACCGGACCCCGTTGGTCTGCACCGTCACCCGCGCCACCGCCGGTGCGGCGCCGCTCCGGATCAGCGCGACGGCGCGTGCGACGCCCGCCGGGCCGGCCAGCAGCGGCTCCCCGCCGTGCAGGATGACGCCCACCCGGTCCAGGCCGTGCCGGCGGGCGTGCTCGCCGATCCGCTCCCCGGTGAGGGCCAGCACCCGTTCCGACATGGACCGGGGGCGGGAGCGCCAGCGCTGGTCCGCCATCGTGTACACGTAGCAGTGGTCGCAGGCCAGGTCACATCGACTGTGCAGCTTCACCACGAACTGTCTGAAGGGGACGGACCTGCCCGGCGGCGCGGGGCGGGCTGCGGTGCCGCCACAGGGCCACTGGCCGCCAACCGATCCGGGCATCAGACGCTCCGCCGTCCTGTCGGTCGCCGACACCGGCCACCTGCCGAGCAACGAGCATACATCGACAAATGCCGTTCAGTGGGGTGTGGACGGTCGCCGGACCGCCGCGCGGTGGGCCTGTCGTCCCTGCTCGTGCCGCCGTCCGGGTGGCCTCCCGGGGTGCGGCGCACGGTTATCATGATGACACTCAGCGGATCTGGCCACCGGTCGATGGCATGCCCGGCGGTAGGACGGACGGGCACGACGCGCAGACAGGCGGTGGTCGGGGGATGGACACCGGGAAGGACGACGTCCGATCGGATCTGATCGACCTGACCGAGCTCGACCTCGCCGAGCTCGACGCCCTTCCGAGCGCGGTCCTCGTCGCCGCGCTGCGCCGCCTGGAACGCCGCGGCTCCGCCCCCGGCGACCAGTACGCCGGCTTCGAGAGCGCCCTCGATGGCGACGACTGACCCCACGGGCGCCGCGGCCCGCACCCGCCGGCGACCCGCACCACCGCCCGGGCACCGGGGAGAGCCATGACCAGCAGCAGGGATGAGACACCCGGCGCGGCCACGATCGTCTCGTTCGTGGCGCCAGCCAACGGCACCGGGCGCAGCAGCGCCGTCGCCAACGTCGCGTGGATCCTCGCCGGCAACGGCAAGCGGGTGCTCGCCGTCGACTGGTGCGCCAAGACCCCCCGCGTCTACGACTACCTGCGCTCGTTCCAGGTGGACGCCGCCCCGGCCGCCCGGGTGCTTGGCGAGGAACTCGCCACCCTGCTGACCCCCGCACCGGACGCCCCGCCGGTGCGTCCCGCCGCGGTGATCGCGCCGGCGGCCCCCGAACAGGGCACCATCTACCGGTACGCGCTGCCCGGCTCCAGCGCCGGGTTCGCCATGGTCGGTCTCGGCGCCGACGCCCAGGGCCTGCCCCCGGGGGACGCCGCGCGGGTCCGACAGCTGCTCCAGCAGGCGGCCTACGACTACGTCCTGATCGACACCCCGGTGGACCTGACCCTGCCGGGCATCACCTACAGCGCGGTGCTCAGCGACGTCGCCGTGGTCTGCGTACCGCCCCGCCGGGCCGCCATGCAGCAGGCCGCCGGGCTCGCCGGGCAGCTGCAACTGCACGCGACCGGGGGCATCCGGGTGCTCGCCGCGCCGACCGTGCGGGACCTGTCCGAGCCGTGGCACGGCGAGACCCGCGACTCCGCGTGGCGGGCCTTCGCCACCCTGCTCGCCGAGCCGGCGACCGGTGCGCCGGCCACCGCGACGGTGGACATCGTCGAGCTGCCCGAGCAGGACTACGACACCTACGACGACGTGCTGGCCGTGCTCGCCGACGAGCCCGGCGACGAGACCACCCTGCTGGCGGCGTACGAGCGGGTGGCGGCGTGGATCAGCGAGGGCACGGTCGACCGGGCGGCGCCCGTGCCGAAGCGGATCCGCGAGCGCTACCGGCGGGGCGTACAGCTGGAGACGACGGAGCGCCCGGACGACATCTCCGTGGCGTACGAGTCGGCCGACCGGCCCTGGGCGGACTGGATCGCCGGGCAGCTCCGGCGGGCCGGGGTCCGGCCGCACCTACGGGTGGTACGGCCCGGCGTCGACCCGGCGTTCGACGCCGACGCGACCGTCCTGGCGGTGCTCTCGCCGGAGCTCGCCGCCGCGGCCGGAGCCGACCTCGCCGGCCTGCACCCCGGCGCCGCCCACCCGCCCGCGGAGGTGCTCGGGGTGCTGGTCGCCGGCGACCGGTGGCGGGAGCGGTTCGACCCGCAGCGGGTGATCGACCTGCGCGGCGCGGACGCCACCCGCGCGCAGTCGCTGCTGCTGAGCCAGCTCGGCCTCGTCGCGCCCGGCCAGCCGGCCGGCGACGTGCGCAGCGTCCCCCGCTTCCCGGCCGAGGCCGACCGGCGGCTGAGGTCGAACCTGCCGCCGCGCAACCCCTCCTTCGTCGGCCGGGACGACTACCTCGAACGGCTGCGAGACCACCTGGTCAACGACAGCCGGCCGGTCACCCTCACCGGTGGCGCCGGGGTCGGCAAGAGCGAGCTCGCCCGCGAGTTCGCCCACCGCTTCGCCTACGACTACGACGTGGTCTGGTGGATCCCGGCGCAGGACCGGGAAACCGTCCAGACCGGCCTCGGTGCGCTCGCCGAGGAGATCAAGGCGGTGGACAGCACCGGTGCCGCGGAAGCCGCCCTGGACGCGCTCTCCGCGCCCCGCGGCGCCTTCTCGCGGTGGCTGCTGATCTACGACAACGCCGACGACGCCGACGTCCTGACCGGGCTGCTGCCCCGGGCCGGCGCCGGGCACACCCTGATCACCTCCCGCGACGACGGCTCCTCGGGGCTGCCGTCCCCACTGGAGGTCGCGGCGTTCACCGGCGACGAGAGCGTCGCCATGCTGCGCCGGGTGCTCGGCATCAGCACCGAGGACGCCCGCTCGATCGCGGTCGCGCTGGAGCACCTCCCGCTGGCCCTGCGGCTGGCCACCGCCTGGATGCGGGAGAGCACCCGGCGGTTGGAGCGCGACGGCGTACCCAACCTGGAGGCGGTGGGCCGCTGCGTCGTCGAGCTGCTGACCCGGCTGGAGCGTCGCTCCGACGAGGACCCGGACGAGCGGATCCCCGGCTCGCACACGTCCAGCGTGGCGCGGGTGCTGGACATCACCCTCGGCACCCTGCGGCACACCGAGTTCGGTGAGCTCGCGACCAGGCTGGCCGAGCTCAGCGCGTTCCTCTCCCCGGAGGGCATCGGGCTGCCGCTGCTGCGGTCGACCGCCATGCTCACCCAGCTCGCCGCCGCGGCCGGCGTCGACGCCGAGGAGCTGCTGCTCAACGCCGGCGAGATCGACCTGGTGCTCGCCGTGGGCGCCCGCTTCGCGCTCTACGACGTCGACTGGGGGCAGGGTGCGTCGCTGCGGATGCACCGGGCCATCCAGGTCCTGCTGCGGGAGGGGATCGCCGCCCCGCAGCGGCACGAGCGGCACCGCCAGGTCCTGCACGGACTGGCCGGGTACGCCCCGACCGACCCGGAGGCCGACGACGTCCGCTACGCCGGCGTCTTCGACGAGCTGCAACGGCACCTCGTCCCCTCCGGGGCGCTGGACTCCGACGACCGGCGGGTCCGGCACTGGGTGGTCAAGCAGCTGCGCCACCTGTTCCTGCTCAGCGACAGCGACGTCTGGCAGTCGGCGCTGCGGCTGGCCGAGCAGGCCTGCCAGCGCTGGGAGGTGGCGGAGGAACTCGACCAGCTCGGCATGCGGCTCTTCGTCCAGACCGCCAACCTGCACCGGGCGCTCGGGCACTACCAGGAGGCGCTGCGCCTGGACGAGCGGGTCCTCGCCGAGCAGCGCCGCAGCTACGGCCTGCGGCACTTCCGTACCCTGATCGCCGGTCGGGGGCGCGGCGGCGACCTGCGCGGGCTGGGCCGCTTCGAGGACGCCCTGGTCGAGGACCAGGCCACCTTCAAGGGCTTCCGGGAGGTGGTCGGTGACGACCACCCGAACACCCGGATGGCGGTGAACAACCTCGCCATCTCCTTCCTGCTCACCGGGGACGCGCGGGAGGCGCTGCGGCTGGCCCGGCTGGAACGCGACCGCCGGATGGTGCTGTTCGGCCCGGAGGACCCGCGGACCTGGCGGGCGTCGTGCCAGGTCGGCAGCTTCGAGCGGGAGGCCGGCGAGTACGACCGGTCGCTGGCCACCCTGCGCGAGGCGCTGGCCCGGGTGCGTGAACTGCCGGGCGCGCCGGTCCTCGACGAGCTGCGGGTCAACCGCAGCCTCGCGGTCACCGAGCGCCGGCTGGGGCTGACCATCCCGGCCAAGAAGCGCAGCACCGAGACCTTCCGCGGCTACCGGGAGCACCTCGGTGAGGACCACCCGCTCACCCGGGCCAGCCTGCTCAGCCTCGCCGCGGACTACTACCGCGCCGGCGACGCCGGGATCGCCGTGAAGCACGCCATGCGCTGCCTGCGCGGTTACGAGCGGCAGCTGGAGAACGGCCACCCCTTCACCGCGGTCTGCTCGGTCAACCTCGGCCTGTTCCAGCGCGGCGCGGGCGAGCTCGACCAGGCCGTCCACAACGGTGAACGGGGGCTGCGCCTGCTGCGGGCCCGGCTCGGCGAGGTGCACCCGTGGACGCTGGCGGCCACCACCAGCCAGGCCGGTCACCTGGCCGCCCGGGGCGACCTGGACGACGCCCTTCCGATGCAGGAGGAGACGCACCGGGCGTGCCTGCGCTACCTCGGCCGGCGGCACCCCTGCACGGCGGAGGCCGCCGCCAACCTCGCCGCGCTCCGGGCGCTGCGCGACGGCGCCCCGGACGGCGTCGACCTGGCCTTGACCGACACCGACATCGATGTGCCGCAGAGCTGAGGGAGTGACGTGGTGACGGATCCCGAGCTGCTCGACGCCCTGGTCGAGGAATCGGCCGAGCAGGACGTCCCCGGTTTCCGGCGCAAGCGGGACCTCTGCCGGGAGCTGCTGCTCGGCGGGTTCGGCGTCTACCACGTCGCCCACTACACGACAGGGGTGCTCGACTTCGCGCTGGACCTGCTGGCCCACCCGTCGGCGCCCCCTCCGGCGGACGACGCCGACCTGGCGCAGCGCCGCGACGTGTACCGCCGGGTGGGCGCCCAGCTGGTGTACCGCACCGGCGAGCTGAACCGGCGGCTGTGGGAGTTGCAGAGCGGGGCGCTGATCCGCACGGTCGCCCAGACCCGGTCGGGGCTGGTCTTCTGCAACTCGGTGGTCGCCAACGAGCACGTGGTGGGCTTCGGGGCCGTACCGGACGCCGGCGCGGACGCGGTCGCCGACCCGGCCCGGGTGGGCACGATCGACCGGGCGGCCTCGCACCTCGCGACCGACCTGCGGCGGCTGCTGCGGCAGCGGTCGCAGAACCCGGGGGGTTGGCTCACCGACCTGGACGCGTCGCCGACGTCCGGTCCGCCGCCGATCGAGGACGTGGACCTCCCCACCCGGGTGACCGGCCGGCCGGCGCCCGACGGGCTCCTCGAGGGGGCGCTGCGCTCGGCCGGGCTGCACTACCTCAGCCACCACCGGGCGGGGGAGCAGGTGGCGTCGGTCGACATCCTGGAGCACCCCGAGCTGGCCGCGTTCTTCAACCGAGGGATCACCGTCGAGGAGCGCCGGTCGCGCTACCAGCGCCTCGCCGGGGACCTGTCCCTGCTGGCATTGCAGGTCGGTCGGGACCTGCGCCGGGCGGTCGTCGGCGACATCTCCCGGCTGGTCCTCGACGTGGAGATGGGTGCGGTCTTCTACTACCGGCTCTCCCCGGACGACCACCTCTTCGGCGTCACGCTCGACCAGGAGGCGGTGGCGGCGGCCGATCACGCTCTGTGGAGAGTGGCGGCGCGCCTCGCCGAGCAGCCGGTCTGATTCGCGCGGATCATTCGCGCGGTTCGCGATGGAGGGGGGTTTCCCTGCGACGGTATCCTCTCCTCGGATCAACCAGGATCTACGCGTCGGTTGGGTGGCCGTGACCGTACTGGCAAGATCAGCGGCCGTGGTCGCCGCCGCCCTCGCCGGCCTGCTGGTGGCCGGGGTCGGCCACGTCGAGGGGCTGGAACAGGCCCCCGCCTACCTGCTGCTCGCCTCGCTCCTGCTGGCGGTCGGGCTCGTCGGCAGCACCCGGGACATCAGCCTCACCGACGTCCGCGCCCACCTGCGGACCGTCCTGCTGGCCGTCACGATCGGGGTGGTCGCCAAGGCGGCGCTCGTCGCCGCGGTCATGGTCCTGATCTTCCGCGACCCGGCACTGCTGGTCCTCGGCGTGGCGGTGGCCCAGATCGACCCGCTCGCGGTGGCCGCGATGAGCCGCCCCGACCGTACCTCCGCCCGGGCCCGGTCGATCCTGTCCATCTGGGCGTCGTTCGACGACCCGGTGACCGTCCTGCTCACCGTCTACGTCTCCGCCTTCGCCCTCGACCTGCGCGGCGACGGCGGCGGCGCGCTCTCCGGAGCGCTCAGCGACCGCCCGCTCGATCTGCTCCTCGACCTGCTCGCCAACCTGGCCCTCGCGGCGGTCGCCTGGTTGGTGTGGCGGCTGCTGCGCGCCGCCGGCCGGCGCGCCGACGGCGCCCGTCCGGCCCTCAACTGGCTCGCCGTCGCACTGCTGGTCGGCCTCGTCCTCTTCGCCGCCTGGCAGTTCCTCATGCTCGGCCTGGCCATCGCCGGGCTCTTCTTCCGGCCCCGCCTCGGCCCGGTCGTCGGCCGGTCCACCCGGGCCGCCTACCTGATCGCCGCGTTCCTGCTCGGGCTGCTGCTCGTCGACGGCGTCGACGTGCTCACCGGCGTGGTGCTCGGGCTGGCCGCCGTGGCCGCCCAACTGCTGGTCTCCGTACCGATCACCCGGGGCCTGCCCCGCGCCGACCGGCTCTACCTGGCCTGGGGGCAGCAGAACGGCGTCACCGCGGTGATCCTCGCTCTCGTCCTGGAGCAGGACTTCCCCGGCACGGTGGGGGTGGTGGCCACCGCGATCGTGGTGATCAACGCGATCCACGCCGTGGCCACCGCGCTGCTCGACCGGCGCCGGCCACCCAGCGAACCACCGCCGGTCGCGCCCCGCCCGGACGCGGACCCGTCGGGGCCGCCCCGGATGCGGGAGGTCCCGCCGGCGAGGACGCTGGAACCCGAGCGGTAGTCACCGCCCGGCCAGGATCAGCTGACGCACCCGGCCGCCCAGCCCGTCGAAGACCGCACGCGCCTCGGACCAGGTACGCGACCGCTCGGCCGGCTCGGCCCCGTCGTCGCCCCCGTCGTCGACGGTCAAGCCGCCCAGGGTGTCCAGCTGGAACAGCGGCAGGAACTCGGCGATCCCGTCGTACGTCTCGCAGAGCCGGTCCAGCCGTTCCAGGTCGGTGGGCTGGGGATCCGCGCGGTGGTTGTCGTACCACTGCTCGACCCCGTCCCGGAACGCCTCGATCAACCGGCGGAGCAGCACCGACGTGCCCACCGCGCGCTGCACGTCCCGGGAGCGCAGCAGCGACCGCAGCGGAGTCGCGCCGTCGGCGAGCGGGCCGGCCCCGGCCCGTCGGGGGGCGAAGGCGTCCCGCAGCCGCCGTTCGAAGCCGGTGAGCTGGTCCAGCGCCTGGATCGCCTCGACGAAGAGCCGGGCCACCCGCCCCGGCAGCGGGGACGCCGACCCGGCCCGGCGGCGGTCCGGTACGGCCCCGAGCCGACCGGCCGGTTCCTGGCGCAGCGCGCCGCGGATCTCGTCGAGCTGGTACGACAGCTGTTCGATGGAGCGTTGGGTGTTGCTCTGCTGCCGGTGGATCCGCTCGACCCGCTGCCGCACCGAGGTCAGCGCGTCGGCGCCCAGCGCCTCCTCGAGCCGCCGCATCGCGGCCTTCACGCTGCCCGAGAGGTCCTCGGCGAACGACTGCGGGTCGTGCACGATCGGCTCCACGCCGAACGTGACGGACAGTTCCGCGGCGAAGTCGGCCGGGAGGTGGCCGACGACGACCAGGATGACCTCGCTGTCCGGCACCGCCGCCCGGATCGAGACGACCCGGCGGTTCAGCTCGTCGACCTCCTCGGATTTCAGCACCGACTCGGTCAGCAGCACGCAACAGCCGGCGCCCTGCTCCTCCAGCGGTATCCAGTAGTCCACCGGCAGGTCACGCATCGACCCGACCAGATGGTCCCGCTGGTACGACCAGCCGTCCTGGGTGAGCACCCGTCGGACGTCGGCGGCCACGTCCTGCCTGCTGGCCAGGTCGAACTGGACCCGGACCACCTCGCGCACCATCACGTGGGTGACCGGCGTGCCGGCCTGCGCGGCCCGCTGGAAGAGGTGGTAGCAGAGCCGGACCACCCGCCGGGGCACCCCGTCGGCCAGGTTCGTCAGGTATTCGGTGGTCTCCACCGTGAACGGGGCGAGCCGCGCCTCGCCGGACGCCCGCAGCTGGGTCTGCCGGATGAACGCGCGGACGTCCTCGCCGGTGAGCGCGGACATCCGCACGATCGGCCCGATCCGCTGGCGCACGTCGGGGCCGAGCAGGTGCAGCATGTCGGGCAGGCCGGCGATCACCAGCAGGGCGCCGGCCGAGGTGAAGACGCCCAGCAGCCGGGTGAAGCGGGCCATCGTCTCCGGCGCCGGTCGGCCGGCGGCGGCGAGGATCTTGTCGAGCTCGTCGAGGACCAGCACGAAGCGTTCGTGTCGGCGCCCGTACAGCAGGGCGAGGACCCCCATCGCCTCGACCGCGGTCGCCTCGACGTCTCCGTTGGCGGTGACCCCGGCGGCGGTCAGCGCCGGCCCCGGCGGATGGCCGGTCAACCAGTCCCAGCCCGCCGCCTCGGTGGCCGGATCGAGCAGCATCGCCAGGGCGGTGCCGAAGGCCGGGTCGGTGGTGACCTCGGCCAGCTCCTCGGACAACCGGCGGGCCAGCAGGTCGGTGGATTCGACCGGCCCGCTGCCAGCCGGTTCCATCCGGTAGCGCTCCACCAGGTCGCGGACCGCCGTCCGGGTCAACCGGGCCAGGAACCGTCGGTGCAGCGAGAGGAAGGTGTCGCCCGGCGCGTCCAGGTAGATCGCCTGCCCGCGGCCACCGGTGACCCGGTGGGCGTGGGCCAGCAGCTCGCCGGCGAGGTGGGTCTTGCCGGTGCCGTAGTCACCGACCACCGCGACCACCGCGCCGTCCCCGGTCCGCAGGTAGTCGTCGAGGTGGCTGGTCGCGTCGCGGATGGCGGCGGTGACGACGGTGGTCGCGTCGGTGCCCTGCCCGCTCATCCGGGCCACGGCCGTCGGTGAGAAGGGATTGGCCGGGCGTGCCGCCGGGGGACCTTCGAGTGCGTCCATCTCCCTGATCCTCCGGTAGCTCCGGCCTGGGTGCCAGGCGTCCCCGGAGCGGGCGCCGGCTCCGCTCGTCCGCCACCTCCGGGCCGTCTTTGAATCGTAGCCGTCGGCGGCCACCGGCGTGGACCACAACGGAGCCGCCGGATGCCCCGTTCACCTGGGAAAAGAGCCGATCAGCCGGGGTGCCGCTGGTCCGGTCGGATCGACTGCGTCAAATACGATCCAACGGGGGGCGCGCTGGGCGGTTCCGGCGCGGGGGGTGGGCACCGGCACGCGAGGGCGGTGACACTGGTGCGGCGGTGCTCCGCCGACGAGGGAGGTGGTCGATGACCGGTCCGGCACCCGGGGCGTACCGCCCCGGCGGGCGGCTGCTGCGGGTGGTGTTCGCGGTGATCGGACTGGCCGCGCTGGTGCTCGGCTTCATCGGCTTCGAGCGACTGACGAGGGTCCGTCCCGAGACCGGCCACGACCTGTACGACGTGCTCTACTTCGACCTCCAGCTCTTCGTGTTCGGCGCCGAACCCCTGCAGAACCCCGGCCCGTACCCGTGGCAGTTGCAGCTGGCCCGGTTCATCGCGCCGCTGTTCACCCTGCTCGCGGTGGCCGAGGCGAGCCGGCTGCTGCTGGCCGCGGAGATCCGCCGGCTGCGCGCCCGGCGGGCCCGGGACCACGCCGTGGTCTGCGGCGACTCCCAGTTCGCCCACCTGCTCGCCGACCGGCTCTTCGCCGAGGGCACCCGGGTGGTCCTGGTCCGCGCCGCGCCGATCGGCCCGTTGGAGTACCGGCGGCGCCGCTACCTCGGTGTCAGCGGCGACCCGACCAGCGCCGAGGTGCTCCGCGGCGCCGGCCTGCCCCGCGCCCACACCGTGTACGCCTGCACCGACGACGACGACCGCAACCACGCGATCGCCAACGCCGCGAGCCGGCTGATCCAGGACCGGCGCCAACCGGCCCGCGTCTACGTGCAGGTCCACGACCCGGAGTTGTGCCTGTCCCTGCAGGCCCGGCGGCTGGGTGCGGCCGGATCCAGCCGGCTGCGACTGGACTACTTCCACGTCGACGAGGTCGCCGCCCGGGCCCTGCACCGGCACCACCCGTTGCCGTCGCCGTCCGGACGGCCCACCCGGGTGCTCATCGCGGGCGGCGGGAGCTTCCGTCGGGCCGCGCTGGTGGAGAGCGCCCGGCACTGGCGGCTGCGGCAGGCCGCGGCGGCGCCCGGCCGCCCGGTGCCACCGTTGCAGGTGGACCTGGTGGCCCCGGACGCCGGCACCGAACTCGCCCTCGCGGCCGCCCGGCACCCGTTCGTGCGTACCGCCTGCCAGGTGCGGGCCCACGACCTGGACTTCGACGCGCTGGTCGCTTCGTCGATGCTGGGCCGCGGCTACGACCGGATCTACGTCTGCGCGCCCGACGAACGCACCGGGCTCCAGTTGGCGCTGGACACGCCCGCCCTCTGGCAGGGGGCCGGCAGCGCCGTCTTCGTGCCGGTGTACCGGCAGGCGGCGCTCGCCGCCGCCTTTCACGGCGATCGTCGACACGACCTGCTCGACGAGGTGCACGGCCGGCTCCAGCTCTATCCGGTGCTGACCCGCGCCTGCGACGCCCGGCTGATCGCGGAGGACCTCACCGAACGGCTGGCCCGGCAGATCCACGAGCAGTACCTGCGCTCGCGCCTGCGCGCCGGGGCGCGTCCCGGCGACGCGCCGGCCATGGTGGACTGGGCGCGGCTGCCCGAGTCGTTGCGCCGGGCCAACCGCGCCCACGTCCAGGACATCGCCGCCAAGCTGCTGAGTCTCGGCTGCGTGGTGGCGCCCCGGCACGGCTTCGCCGGCGAGGCGGCCGCCGGCCGGGCGATCGACGACCGGGTCGACGAGCTGGCCCGCCGGGAGCACGAACGGTGGTGCCGGGAGCGCCAGGGGGAGGGCTGGGTGTACGGCGACCCGCGCGACGACGCCCGCCGGCGGCATCCCGCGCTGCGGCCCTGGGACGAGTTGACCCCCGACGTCCAGGAGAAGAACCGGGACGAGATCCGGGCGCTGCCGCAGGTGCTGTCGGACGCCGGGTTCGAGATGATCCTGCTGGCCCCCGACGCCGCCGACCCCGGCCGGCCGCCCCGTCAGCCCGACGGTTCGAGCGACTCCCCGCGCGCGTCGGACGAGGCCACGGGGAAGAGAATCCCCTGATGGCGTTGGATCTTCCACCGGTCCGGGTGGGCATCACCGGGCACACCAACCTGACCCCCGCCACCGAGCGGCTCGTCTTCGACGCGCTCCGGGTCGAGCTGCGGCGGATCAGCGACCGGCCGGTGCGGGGCGTGACCTGCCTGGCCGGTGGCGCCGACCAGATCTTCGCCCGGGCCGTGCTGGCCACCGGCGGCGCGTACGAGGTGATCCTGCCGGCCCCCGACTACCGCGAGCTGGCGGTCGCTCCGGCCGGCCGGGCCGCCTTCGACGAACTGCTCGACCGGGCGGCGGAGGTGGTGCACACCGGGCACCGACACGCGGGCACGGCGGCCTACGTGACCGCCAACCGGGAGCTGCTGCGCCGGGTGGACCGACTGGTGGCGGTCTGGGACGGGGAGACCGGCTGCCATGCCGCGGCGACCGACCGGACCGTGGGTCTCGCACGGCAGCTCCACATCCCGACCACCGTGCTCTGGCCGCCGGGGGCGCGACGGACGACGACCACCGGCTGAGCCGGCGGACGCCCTCCGGGAGCCTGTGCGGGGAGCGCCGGTCAGTCGCCCAGCCGCTGCCGGGCGAGGAACTTCGGCACGACCATGCGCCACGCCTCGGTCACCAGCTCGGTCATCTGTTCCTGGTCGAGCCGCTCGGTGTGGCAGCACACCCAGTGAAAGCGCAGGTCGGAAGTGCGCGGCAGGAAGAACAGCTCGGGCTCGGCGGCGATCAGGCCGTCGCGCTGTTCCTTCGGGTAGCCGAAGCCCATTGTCCGCTCGTCCCGGGAGAACGCCACGTAGACGATCGCGCCGACCCGGAACTTCACCCGGTCGTGGATGAGGTGTTCGCTGCTGCGGGGCAGCGTCCGGGCCAGCGCCCGGACGTCGGCGACGGTGACCATGCCCGCACCGTACCGCCGCCCTCCGACGATCCTCCGCAGGCGCCGCGGCCCCTCGGCGGTGCGCCGAGGGGCCGCGGTGAGGCCGTACGCGTCAGGCCCAGTACACGTGGGTGATGACCGCGGTGCCGCCGGCGAAGTGCCGGACGTAGGTGGACTGCCGCTCGGCGCGGGAGCCGCTGACCAGGGTGCCCCACGACTCGGGCGAGTTGCCCACCGACGGCGCGACGGCGGGGGAGGAGCCGACGGTGCTGGTCGAGTCGAGGTGCGAGTAGATGGTCACCAGCTGGTCGTAGTCGTGCTGGTTGGGGTGCTGGTTGGTGCTCGGGTCGTTGGTGTAGTCCATGCAGGTGCCGAGGTTGGCGTTGTTGAAGTTCTCGTCCTGGTGGTCGAGGCCGAAGGTGTGGCCGACCTCCTGGCAGGTGACGAGGTTGCGCCAGGCCGCAGTGTTGTACTGGGCGGTGTTGAAGTAGGTGTCGTTCAGCTTCACCGTGCCCTGGGTGATGTGGGTGCCGCCGGTGACGGAGATCGACGCGATGCCGAGCCAGCCGTTGTTGCCGTAGGTCGAGTTGCAGACCTCGACCCGGCCGGTCGTGCCGCGGCAGTTCTTCGGGTTGCTCTGGCCGGCGACCACCCTGGTGTCCAGCACCGTGGACTTGCTCCAGTCGGTCGACGCACCGTTCAGCGAGGAGTCCCACTGGGAGCTGACGTTGTCACCGAGTTGGAGGGTGAACGGGTTGGCGGTGCGGGCCCAGTGGTAGCCGCCCCAGCTGTGGTTGGCCTGGGCGGACGAGGGGAACATGAGCAGGGCGAGACTCGCGGCGGCGGCGCCGGCCAGCAGTTTCGTGCGCATTGCAGCTCCTCCGAGATGCCGTGGGGATGGGTACGGCAGTGACCCGGGTCACTTCATACGCCCGTCGATGGACCGGCTGGCGGTCGCGGAGGCAACCTTTCACCCGCTGCAAATATGGACGACCGTCGAGTTGTCGGGAGCGGTCCCGAACGCTCCGTGTAGGGCGTCACCCTGCGGTTCTGCGCCGTTCCGGCCCGGTCAGCGGTCGGCGGCGCTCCACGCCCCGGCCGGCACGGCGATGTCGTCGCCGGCGGTACGGGCCCACCGGCCGGCGACCATGGCGTAGCCGGCGGCGAGCGCCGCGAAGCCGGCCGCCGCGCCGGTCAGCAGCAGCGGCGACCGCCCGTCCACCGGTACGACCAGGGACGCCGCCGCCATGCCCAGCACGTACGCGAGGTTGAACGCCGTGTCGTTGACGGCGAACACCCGCCCCCGGAACGCGTCGGCGCACTCGTGCTGCACCATCGTGTCCACCACGATCTTGATGCCGTGACCGGCGACGTTGACCACCAGCACGACCACCACCAGCAGCAGCGGGGCGAACGGCAACCCGAACACGGGCAGCGCCACCGCCACCGCCGCGAGCAGCCCGGTGACCCACCGCCAGCCACCGATTCGCCGGGTCACCGAGGGCGTCACGACCGCGGCGATCAGGACCCCGATTGCGCCCGCGCCGAAGACCAGCCCCAACTGCGTCGGCGCCCCCTCCAGGTCGTGGCCGGCGAAGCGGTTGCGGTAGAGCAGCAGCGTCGCCAGGGCGAGTGCCCCGAACAACAGCCGGAACCCCGTCTGGGCGGCCATCGCGTACGCGGCGCCGCGTGCCCGGGCCAGGTGCCGCACGCCGTCGGCCATGCCACGGACCACCGCCGCCGCCTCCCCGGCGATGCCCGGCCGGTGCGGCAGGGCCTGGTCGGGCCCGAGTTCGTAGCGGGCGAAGGAGAACCGGGCCAGCGCGGCGGCGGCCAGGTAGCCGACCGGGGCGAGCAGGGCGATGGCGGCGTAGCCGGTGTTCCCGGCCGGGAAGACGGTCTGGAGCAGCAGCAGGGCGCACCCCAGGCCCAGCGAGTACGCCACGGAACCGGCGGTGCCGCCGACGGCGTTGGCGGTGACCAGCCGCGCGTCGGTCACCACGTGCGGGGTCGCCGCCGACAGCCCCGACAGCAGCAGCCGTCCCAACCCGATCACCACCAGGGTGGCGACGAAGAAGAGCGGCCCCTCGGAGCCGAGGAAGGTCAGTGCGGCGATCGGCAGTGCGACGCCCGCCCGGATCAGGTTGGTCAGCTCGGCCACCGTCCGGCGGCTCCACCGGTCCAGCAGGACCCCGGCGAACGGCCCCACCAGCGAGTACGGCAGGACCAGCACCGCGGCGGCCAGGGCGATCGCGGTCGGGGTCGCCTGCCGGTCCGGGTTGAACAGCACGCTGCCGGCCAGTGCGGCCTGGAACACCCCGTCGGTGAACTGGCCGCTCAGGCGCAGGGCGAGCAGCCGGCGGAACGCCGGCACGGCGAGGATGGCACGGAGGTCGTGCGTGCGGCGGGCAGCCATGATCCACCAAGCCTACGCGGTGCGCGGCCGGTGCCTCACCGCGTCCGCCGGCTGTCCCCCGGTCGGCCGGCCAGGTGCCGTAGACCTGGAACACCCAGGGGGAATAGCCGTAGCGGGTGGCCGCTGGGTGCCGGACACGCGCACTACTTCCAGACGGCGGTGTCCAGCCCGGTGGTGGCCGGGCCGCCGAAGTCGTCGCTCCGCGTCTCCTGGGGTGGGGTGCGGTGGCGGCAGTCGCACGGCCATCGATGCCTTGCGCTTCGCTGGAGGGCGGATAGACACTGCTCATGACACTAATTCTGAGCTTTTCATAAGACGCGAAATAAGGCGCTGCCGAGTCCACTGGCCATTGACACCGCCCACTGCGCCGGGAAACCTCCACCCCGAACCCGGGCTCGCCGCAACACCGCTGAAACCCGTCCGCAATTCCGGCTCCCCAACCACCAGGGAGAGGTCCATGTCACCCGTCCCACGGAAGGCGACTCCACGCCGACGCCCGGCCGCGCGACTGCTCGCCGCGGCGGTCACCGCCCTGCTCGGCGCCGCCGCGCTGGTCGGCCCGCCGGCCCCGGCCCGCGCCGCCGGCACGCTGCTGTCCCAGGGCAGACCGACCACCGCCTCGTCGGTGGAGAACGCCGGCACCCCCGCCACCAACGCCACCGACGGCAGCGCCACCACCCGCTGGTCCAGCGCCTTCAGCGACCCCCAGTGGCTCCAGGTCGACCTCGGCGCCACCGCCACCATCTCCCAGGTCACCCTCAACTGGGAGGCGGCCTACGCCCGGGCGTACCAGATCCAGACCTCGACCGACGGCGCCACCTGGACCACCGTCTACAGCACCACCAGCGGTGACGGCGGCACCGACGACCTGACGGTGGCCGGCTCCGGCCGGTACGTGCGGCTGTACGGCACCGCCCGGGCCACCGCCTACGGCTACTCCCTCTGGGAGTTCCAGGTCTACGGCACCAGCGGCGGCGGCACCGGTTGCGACACCGCCACCAACGCCGCCCAGGGACGGCCCGCCACCGCCTCCTCCACCGAGAACGCCGGCACCCCGGCCGGCGCCGCCGTCGACGGCAGCCTCACCACCCGGTGGTCCAGCGCCGCCGCCGACCCGCAGTGGCTCCAGGTCGACCTCGGCGCCAGCCGGACCATCTGTCGGGTCACCCTCAACTGGGAGGCCGCCTACGCCCGGGCGTACCAGATCCAGACCTCCGCCGACGGCGCCACCTGGACCACGGTCTACTCGACCACCGGCGGCGACGGCGGCACCGACGCTCTCACCGTCACCGGCGCCGGCCGCTACGTCCGGATGTACGGCACCGCCCGCGCCACCGGCTGGGGCTACTCGCTCTGGGAGTTCGCGATCAACACCACCGGCGGTGGGTCGATCCCCGGCGGCGGGTCGCTCGGCCCGAACGTCATCACCTTCGACCCCTCGATGTCCAGCGCCACCATCCAGAACCAGCTCGACACGGCCTTCCGCAGCCAGGAGGCCAACCAGTTCGGCACCCAGCGCTACGCCCTGATGTTCAAGCCCGGGGACTACTCCGGCATCAACGCGCAGGTCGGCTTCTACACCTCGATCATGGGCCTCGGTCGGAACCCGGACGACGTGCGCATCCACGGCGACATCACGGTCGACGCCGGCTGGTTCAACGGCAACGCCACCCAGAACTTCTGGCGCTCGGCGTCCAACATGCAGGTCTTCCCGTCCGCCGGCTTCACCCGCTGGGCCGTCTCCCAGGCCGCGCCGTTCCGCCGGATGGACATCCAGGGCGACCTCAACCTGGCGCCCGCCGGGTACGGCTGGGCCAGCGGCGGCTACATCGCCGACAGTCGGGTCACCGGCGTCGTCCAGCCCTACTCGCAGCAGCAGTGGTACACCCGGGACAGCAACGTCGGCGGCTACCTCAACGCCGTCTGGAACATGGTCAACTCCGGCGTCGTCGGGGCGCCCGCCACCAGCTTCCCCAACCCGGCCTACACCACCCTCGGCCAGACCCCGGTCAGCCGGGACGCGCCGTACCTCTACCTCGACTCCGCCGGGGCCTACCAGGTCTTCGTGCCGTCGACCCGGACGAACGCCTCGGGCGCGTCCTGGCTGGGCGGATCCACGCCCGGCACCTCGATCCCACTGAGCCAGTTCTACGTCGCCCACCCGGGGGACTCCACCGCCACCATCAACGCGGCCCTCGCCCAGGACCTGAACCTGCTCTTCACCCCCGGCGTCTACAACGTCACCGAGCCGATCACCGTCAGCCGGGCGAACACCGTGGTCCTCGGCATCGGCTTCCCCACGCTCATCCCGCAGAACGGCGTCACCGCGATGACCGTCGCCGACGTCGACGGCGTACGCCTCGCCGGGCTGCTCTTCGACGCCGGGCCGATCAACTCGCCGGTGCTGCTCCGGGTCGGGCCCGCCGGCGGTGGGGTCAGCCACGCCGCCAACCCGACCTCCATCCAGGACGTCTTCTTCCGGATCGGCGGCGCCGGCCCCGGCAAGGCCACCACCAGCCTGATCGTCAACTCCAACGACGCGCTGATCGACCACATCTGGGCCTGGCGCGCCGACCACGGCAGCGGCGTCGGCTGGACCGTCAACACCGCCGACACCGGCCTGATCGTCAACGGCAACAACGTCACCGCGCTCGGCCTCTTCGTCGAGCACTACCAGAAGACCGAGGTGATCTGGAACGGCAGCAACGGCCGGACGATCTTCTTCCAGAACGAACTGCCGTACGACCCGCCGAACGCGGCCGCCTGGATGAACGGCTCACGGGTCGGCTACGCCGCGTTCAAGGTCGCCGACACCGTCACCTCGTTCGAAGGGTGGGGGATGGGCAGCTACTGCTACTTCAACGTGGACCCGACGATCGCCGCGTACCACGGCTTCGAGGCGCCCACCGCCGCGGGCGTGCGCTTCCACGACCTGCTCACCGTCTCCCTCGGCGGCAACGGCTCGATCACCCACGTCATCAACGACACCGGCGCGACCGCGCAGGGCACCAGCACCGTTCCGGTGAACCTGGTCAGCTACCCCTGACGGGACCCCTGGACGCCGTGCCGTTCGACCTCGCCGATCGGGTCGGACGGCACGGCCCTGTCCGGCGACGAACACGGGCAGCGGTCGTGGGACAGCCCAGGGGGACAGTCCCGGCTGTCAACCTGCCGTCATGTCGATCCCAGCGCGCACAGCACGTGATAGGAAGCGACCATAGCGGCTGTTCCGGCTGGGGGTGATGGCGTGGAGCCCGGGATATCGGCCCTCGCGGCGGCGGTCGTGCCGTACGTCTCGGCGGCGGTCGGCGCGTACGGCGCGGGTGTGCTCACCCGGCCCGAGGACGCGGCGACCGACGCCGTGGGCATCGGTGCCCGGCTGCTCCGGCGGCTGCTGAGGAACGACGAGAGTGCCCCGACGGTCTCCGCCGCCGTCGTCGACCTCGCCGACGACCCGGCCGACGAGGATCGCCTGGCGGCGTTGCGCCTCCAGATCCGCAAGGCGCTGGCCGCCGACCCGTCCCTGGTGGCTGACGTGGCGGGCATCGTGGCGGCGGCACGGGCTCCGGTGGTGGTGTCCGGTGAGCGCACCGTCGGCACGCAGGCGATCACCGGCGACTTCAACGTCTTCCTGGGCAACGTCCACTCCGGCTATCCCGGGCGTGGTCGGCCGTGACCGCCGGCTGGGGTTACGTTGCCAGCTTCGTCCTGGGCGGCCTCGTCGCACTCGCGGAGATCGTCTCCCGGTACCGGGACAAGCCGTTCTCGGCGATCCGTGCGCCCGGCGCCTTCTTCTACGTGGCCCTCAACGGGGCCGCGAGCCTGTCCGCCCTGTGGCTGTCGCGGACATTCGGCATCACCTTCGGCGCGAGCGGCAACGCGCTGCTGGTGACGCAGGTTCTGGTCGCGAGCTTCGGCGCGGTCGCCTTCTTTCGGACGAGCCTGTTCGTCACGCGCATCGGCGACGCGGACGTCGGCATCGGCCCGAGCTCCATCCTGGCGACCCTGCTCAGTGCCGCCGACCGGTCGGTGGACCGGCGCCGGGCCACCGTGCGTTCGCAGGAGGTCGCCGAGCTCATGGCGCGGGTCTCCTTCGACAAGGCGCACATCGCCCTGCCCACGCTCTGCCTCGCGCTGCTGCAGAACGTGTCACCGGAGGAGCAGGAGAACCTCGCCGGCGCGGTCAACGCGCTGAAGGCGGTCAACATGAGCGACCGGCAGCGCAGCCTCGCGCTGGGTCTGCGACTGATGAACCTCGCCGGCCCGGACGTGCTCAAGGCGGCGATCGCCGCCCTGGGGGACGAGGTGGCGGCCACCGCCCCCGCGCCGATCGGCTCGCAGCTGGTCGCCGGCGCTCCCGTCCCCGGCTGACGGCCGCCGCCGACCGTTTTCGGGCCGGCCGGCGACGATCTCCGTCAGGTGCCGCGGACGGGCGGGCGCCCGCTCACCAGGCCGACGGTGGCGGCGGGGGGACGACCGGCGGCCGGTCGTCGCAGGTGATGGTGTTCGGCAGCTGCCACCCGGCGAGCCACCCGCCGTCGTTGCCCCCGAGATCCGTCAGGGCGAACTCCGAGCCGGCGGGGGTGAAGTTGAACGACCCGCAGTTGTTGACACCGACCGCGCCCACGTGGCGCGCGTCCACGTTCGCGAACGAGGCCGAGCCCGCCGAGCGGGCGCTCACGACGGACGTTCCCGTGCCGTCGACCCGGATGTCGCGGAAGTGGACGTTCGTGATCGCGTAGCGGTCCTTCACCGGCCAGTCGCTGACCAGCATGATCGCGTTGTAGGTGTTGTCGAGGTAGTGGTCGCCGGCCACCTCGATGTCGGCGTCGATGGTCCCGTCCAGGGCGTAGAACCAGATGGCGCCGAGGCCGATCTTCCAGTTGAGCTCGTAGGTGCCGGCGCGGACGGTGGTGTTCTCCGTGATCCGCAGCCGTCCGGTGAACGGCTCGGCGCCGAACCGGGAGCCGACCTGGATGGCGCTGCCCTCCCGGACGGGGTCGGCGACGAGGTTGTGCGACACGGTGTTGTCCGTGCCGCCGTAGATGGCGATGCCGTTGGCGAGGACCGGTGACTGCACGGTGTTGTGGTCGACGGTGTTGCGGGCGTTGGCCGTCTTCTCCGACCACATCGCCAGCCCGTCGTCGCCGGTGTTGCGCACGACGTTGTTCCGCACGATCGAGTCGGTGACGCCGGTGTGGAAGTTGAGCCCGTCGGCGATCTGGTCGACGATCACGTTGTTGGTGACCCGCAACCCGGTCATCGGCCCGTCGAACCACATTCCCACCTTGGTGTGGTGCAGGTAGAGCCCGTCCACGGTGGAGCGGTTCAGCGCGCCGCCGATGCCGTTGACCTGGTCGGTGTCGATCCGCTCGCGGACGTCACCCTCGATCGCGAAGCCGGACAGGTGGACGTCGTGGCTGCCGCCCGCCGCCGCGTCCCGGCCGTAGAAGCCGACGCCGGTGTGCACCGAGCCGTCCGGGGCGGGGGAGTCCAACGCCACCTCCCGGCCCTTGACGATCGTCCACCAGTTGCCGGCGCCCTCGATCGTCACGTCGTCGACCACGATGTGCCGATTGACCTGGTATGTGCCCGGCGGCAGGTACACCGTCAGGTGGGTGCGCCGGGCGAACGAGATCGCCCGGTCGAACGCGTCGGCCGAGTCGCGCCGGCCGGTGGGGTCGGCGCCGAACGCCAGCACGTTCGCCGCGACCGGTACGACGTGCGGCGGCCCGACCAGCTGGGAGTCGAGCAGGTCGATGACGGTCCACGCGGCGGCGCTGCCGACGGGTGCGGTGAGGCGGACGGTGTCGCCGGCGCGGTAGGTCCGGCCGAGCAGCAGGCGCTGCTCGTCGTAGAAGTGGTGCGGGCGGAAGGGCGTGTCGATCGCCGGGGCGGGTGTGGTGTCCGCCGGGACGCAGGAGCACTCGGTGATCCACCAGTTCGGGTGCAGCAGGCCCTGCCGGGGGTCGTTCGAGAACGGGTACTGGTTGTAGAGCCAGGCGTACGCCGAGGTGAGCGTCATGGTGCGGGCGCGGCCGTGGTTCATCGAGACGTGCAGCGGCGCGGTGATCCCGCCGCCGGTGGCCGAGTCCGGGATGCTGTAGCGGACGGTGATCGCGTTTGCCGCCTCGGGCAGGGTGAACTCGACGTACTGGCCGGGGGTCAGCCGGACCGCCCGGCGCCCGGAGGCCTCGGACGCCAGGGTGTAGGCGGTGCGGTCCGGGCCGATCACCGCCCCGGTCGTGGCGGCGTGTTCCGCCTCCTGTTCGGCGAAGCTGACGTCGGCGCCCCTGCCGGCGACGAGCGTCGGGTCGAGGGCGGCCCGGGTGACCACCGGGGTCGCCCCGGCGGGCGGGGACGCCTCCGCGCGGGCCATGGTGGGTACGCCGATCGTGACGGCGGTCGCCACCGCTGCTGCCGCTACGCGGCTGGCGAGCCGACGTGGCGTTCGGGAGGATGGGTGCGGAGTTTCTCTGGTGCTTCGAGACATCGACCGGTCCGTTCCCTCGAGGTGTCCGACGTCGGGCGGCGACGCCGGGGGCGCCTGCGGGGCGGCCGGAGCGGCGGCGCGGTGCGCGGAAGCGGCGTGAGCCTGGTGCCGGTCATGCTATTTCGCTTTGCTGTCCAGTTTCAAGCAACGATCGGTGCGAAATTTGCTCGTCGGATGGGATGCCAGCCCGGCCGCCGTCGATCCCCCGACGGACGGGGTTGACGTTGGACGGCAGCGCGCCGTTCATTTCTTGCAGGTTTTCTGACGTACGATTGCCGCGTGACGAAGCGACTGACCGAAGTTGCCAGGAAGGCGGGCGTCAGCGAGGCCACCGTCAGCCGGGTACTCAACGGTCGCGGCGGCGTCTCGGAGGCGACCCGGACGGCGGTCCTCACCGCACTGGACGTGCTCGGCTACGAGCGCCCCACGAAGCTGCGGGGGGAACGCGCCCGGCTGGTCGGTCTGGTGCTGCCGGAGCTGCAGAACCCGATCTTCCCGGCGCTCGCCGAGGTGGTCACCGGCACCCTCGCCCAGCGCGGCTACACTCCGGCGCTCTGCGCCCGCACCATCGGCGGGGTGTCCGAACCGGACTACGTCGAGATGCTCCTGGACCACCAGGTCTCCGGCGTCATCTTCGCCGGCGGGTCGTACGCCCTCGCGGACGCCTCGCACGACCACTACCGGCGGCTGACCGACCGGGGGCTTCCCGTGGTCCTGGTCAACGCCGGCGTCGACGACCTCGACTTCCCCCGGGTCTCCACCGACGACGCGGTCGCCGTGGAGCAGGCGTACGGGCACCTGCGCTCGCTCGGGCACGAGCGGATCGGGATGGTGCTCGGCCCGGAGGGGCACGTTCCGTCCCGGCGCAAGCTGGAGGCGATGGTTCGCGCCGCGGGCTGGGCCGACGACCCGGAATACCTCCAGCGCTCCAGCTTCTCCATGGAAGGGGCGCGGGTCGCCGCGACCAAGTTGGTCGAGCGTGGCGTGACCGGCATCATCTGCGCCAGCGATGTGCTGGCCCTGGGCGCCATCCGGGCCGCCCGGCGGCTGGGCCGTGCCGTGCCGACCGAGGTGTCGGTGGTGGGCTTCGACGACTCCGCGTTCATGACCTGCACCGACCCGCCGCTGACCACCGTGCGGCAGCCGATCGAGACGATGGGGCAGGCCGCGGTGGACCTGCTGGTCACCCAGATCGAGGGGGCCGGCGTGCTGCACGACGAGTTGCTGTTCGAGCCCGAACTGGTGGTACGCGGTTCCACCGCGCCCGCCCCCGGCCGCTGACCCGGGTCCGCTCCGGTCGTCGGACGGCCGCCGGCCACCCGTCCCGCCGCTGACCATCGCGCCGCTGACCGACCATCCGGCCGCGGACCGCCGCTCCGACCGCTGAATCGCTGCTTCCGGCCGTCGACCGCTGCTCGCGGTCGACGGCCGTCTCGTCGCTGCCCGCACCGGGCGGCACCAGGGGCGATGACCCTGACCCGCGCAACCGTAAAAGCGGCAAAAGATCCCCAATCCAGGCGGTTCGGCAAAGCGAGGCGAGATCTGCCGCTTGCCTGTCGCGTCCTTCCACGACATCGTCGATTCCTTGCCTAAATCGGTCCGCCTAGCTACAGTGACTCCACTCACACCCCGGCCCTCGCGTCAGCTGGCGGGGGGTCAGGTCGCATGGCGGATACACCACACGAGCAGGGAATCGCCGCGGTGACGATCACCGCAGATCAGCGCAGGTCAGGGAGACACCCGTTCCCGAAGGGATGGACAGATGTCCGTACCGCAGTACCGGAAGGCTGCGGCGTTGGCGCTCGTGGCCGGCCTGGGGCTCAGCCTCGCGGCGTGCTCCACTAAGAGCGACGACGCCACGAACGATGCAGGCGGCAAGGTCACCATCACCGTCGACTGCCAGCCGGTCGGCTCGCAGAAAGAGCTGTTGAAGAACTGGAACGACGATGTCGTCGAGTTCCAGCGGCAGAACCCCAACATCGTCATCAAGAGCGTCAGCGTCGGCGAGCAGTGCAACAACCCGCCGGATTTCACCGCCCGCCTCGCCGGCGGCACCGTGACCGACGTGTTCTACGGGTACATGACCGATCTCCAGCAGGTGCTCGACTCCGGTCAGGCGATGGACATCACCGAGTTCGCCAACAAGGACGCGGTACCGACCTGGGACAGCGTCGACCCCGCACTCAAGGAGGTCTTCACCGACGGCGGCAAGCTCTACGCCGTCCCGGTGAAGAACTACTCGATGGGCCTGGTCTACAACAAGGTCCTGTTCCAGCAGGCCGGGCTCGACGTGAACAGCCCGCCCAGGACGTGGGTCGAGGTCCGGGACGCCGCCAAGAAGATCTCGGCGCTCGGCAAGGGCATCTCCGGCTACTCGGAGTACAGCGCCGGCAACACCGGAGGCTGGCACTTCACCTCGTTGCTCTACTCGCAGGGCGGCCAGGTGCTGACCGCCGACGGCAAGAAGGTCGACTTCAACAACGCGATGGGCAAGCAGGTCCTGCAGAACCTCAAGGACATGCGGTACGGCGACAACAGCATGGGCGACCGCCAACTGCTGCAGTGGGGCGACCTGCTGACCAACGCCGGCGCGGGCAAGGTCGGCATGTTCGTCGGCGCGCCGGACGCCACCCAGGCGATCGTCAGCCAGTTCCAGGGCAAGTTCCAGGACTGGGCGATGGCCCCGCTCCCCGGCCAGGACGGGGCGGCGAAGGCGACCCTCGGTGGTGGTGAGGGGTACTTCTTCAAGAAGGGCCTCACCCCGGAGCAGGTCAAGGCCGGTCTGAAGTGGATCGCGTACCAGAAGCTGACGCCGGGTAAGGGCCAGTTCGACTACGTCCGGGCCAAGCCGCAGAACTACCCGGTGGGCCTGCCCCAGCCGCTGCTGTTCGCCAACGGCAGCGACGCGCAGAAGCAGGAGTTCGAGCTGCGCAAGGCGAACGCGAACGTCGACACCGCGAACTTCGCGATCTTCGAGGCGAACCCGGTCCCGATCAAGGGTGAGCCACGCAACGCGCAGGCGATCTACGCGGTGCTCGACGCCGCGATGTCCGGTGTGCTGACGAACCCGAACGCCAACATCGACGCGCTGCTCAAGACGGCCGAAGACAAGGTGAACAAGCTCCTCGCCGCCGAGAGCTGATCCGCGGTCGGGTGGGGGCCGGCCCGCCGGCCCCCACCCCCGCCGCGCCGCGCCGTTCGCTCGCTGACTCAGGCAGGAGTTGCCTTGGTGATCACCACCCTCCCGGGGACCACGAGAGAACGGGGTCGCCCCACGTCGCCGCACCCGGCGGGGCCGCGGCGTACGAGCCTCGGCCGCAAGGTACGGGACAACCTCACCGGGCACGCGTTCCTGATCGGCGCCGTCATCTGCTTCGCGTTCTTCTCCTGGTACCCGATGATCCGCGGCGTCGTCATGAGCTTCCAGCGCACCCGGCGCGGGGTCACCACCTGGGTCGGCTGGGACAACTACGACCGGGTCATCGCCGATCCCAGCTTCTGGGCGGCCTGGAGGAACACCCTCTACTTCACTGTTCTCGCGCTCGTGCTCGGGTACGCGGTGCCGTTCTTCGTGGCGATCCTGCTCAACGAGTTCCGCCACGCCAAGGGGTACCTGCGGATCCTGGTCTACCTGCCGGTGATGCTGCCGCCGGCCTCGGCGCTCTTCCTCTTCAAGTTCTACGCGTACGACCCCAGCGACGCGGGCCTGTTCAACTCGATCCTCAAGGCGCTGCACCTGCCCACCTCGCAGTGGATGCAGTCCCCCGAGATGACGATGCCGGCGATGGTGATCGCGTCGACCTGGATGAACATGGGCGGCGCGGTACTGATCTACCTGGCGGCGTTGCAGAACATCCCCGGCGAACTCTACGAAGCGGCCGAGCTCGACGGCGCAGGCATCTGGCGGCGGATCCGCCACGTCACTATCCCGCAGACCCGGCTCATCCTCGCGCTCCTGGCGATGCTGCAGATCGTCGCCACGACGCAGTTCTTCATCGAGCCGCTGATCCTCGCGAACGGCACGGGCGCGGAGGACTCCGCGACCTCGGTGGCGTACCTCATCTACCAGCACGGGTTCTTCCAGAACGACCTCAACGGCGCCGCTGCGCTCGGCGTGATCATGCTCGTGGTGCTGGCCGGCTTCTCCGCCGCCTACCTGCGGCTGAGCGCGAAACAGGACTAGGACGGGCGAGGGATGGCACAGGACTCGGGAACCCGGACCCTCATCTCCCACGCCCAGCTCAGGCGGGGGCGCGGCAGGGTCGTCTACTGGACGCTGCTCGCTGTCGTCGTCATGGGCTTCACGCTCGTCTTCCTCGGGCCGCTCTACTGGATGGTCACCGGCGCGCTGAAGTCCGGTCAGGAGATCGCGCAGACCCCGCCATCGCTGTTCCCGAAGGATCCCCAGCCGCGGAACTACGCCGACGCGTGGAACAACCTGGACCTGGCCAAGCTGCTGTTCAACACGTTCTACTACGCGGCCGGCGCGCTGCTGTTCCAGCTCGTGCTCGACACCGCCGCGGCGTACGCCCTGTCGAAGCTCCGACCGGCGTTCGGCAACCTGATCCTCGGCCTGATGCTGGCAACGCTGATGATCCCGGCGATGGTCCTCATCGTTCCGCAGTACGTGACCGTGATCGACCTGCCGATCCTGCACCTCAACCTGCTCGACTCGCCGTTCGCCATATGGCTGCCCGCGGTCGCGAACGCGTTCAACATCTTCCTGCTGAAACGGTTCTTCGACTCGATCCCGGAGGAGCTGATGGCGGCGGCCCTCGTGGACGGAGCGACGCCGCTGCGCACGCTGTGGTCGATCATCCTGCCGATGTCGCGCCCCATCCTCGGCGTGGTCTCGATCTTCGCCGTGACGGCGGTCTGGAAGGACTTCCTCTGGCCGAAGCTCGTCATGCCGTCGCCCGAGACCCGGACGGTCAGCGTCGGCATCTACGCCTTCTCGGGTGGCACGCCGATGAACGTGGTGATCGCCGCGTCGGTCATCGCCGCGATCCCGACCGTCATCGTCTTCCTGATCTTCCAGCGGAACATCATGTCCGGTCTGACCACCGGCAGCCTCAAGGGATAGCCCCGCGGACGCGGACGCCGGCGGAGAACGACCGTTCGCCGGACACACGTTCAGCTCCGGCGGTTCCGCCGACGTACCGACGCAGAAAGCAGGTGCTCGTGTCCACAGCAGACGACGGTCCGTGGTGGCGTGGAGCGGTGATCTACCAGGTGTACCCACGCAGCTTCGCCGACGGCAACGGCGACGGCATCGGCGACATCGCCGGCATCCGGTCCCGGCTGGATCACCTGTCAGCGCTCGGCATCGACGCGATCTGGTTCAGCCCCTGGTACCCCTCCCCGATGGCCGACGCGGGCTACGACGTCGCCGACTACCGCGACATCGACCCGGTCTTCGGCACCCTGGCCGAGGTGGAGGCGCTGATCGCGGAGGCACACGCGCTCGGCATCCGGACCATCGTCGACGTGGTGCCGAACCACTGCTCCGACGCGCACCCCTGGTTCCAGGCGGCGCTTGCCGGGGGACCGGACGCGCCTGAGCGGGATCTGTTCTGGTTCCGCCCCGGCCGGGGCCCGAGCGGCGAGCAGCGGCCCACCGACTGGGTCGGCGAGTTCGGCGGCGAGACCTGGACCCGGACCGTCAACCCGGACGGCACCCCCGGGGACTGGTACCTGCACCTGTTCGCCCCGGAGCAGCCGGACTTCAACTGGGACCACCCCCGGGTGCGGGCCGAGTTCGAGGACATTCTGCGGTTCTGGTTCGACCGTGGTGTGGACGGCATTCGGATCGACTCGGCCGGGCTGCTGGTCAAGGACGGGACGCTGCCCGAGACCCGGCCCGGCCGACCACACCCGTTCCGCGACCTCGACGGGGTGCACGAGATCTACCGCGACTGGCGGCGGATCGCCGACGGATACCCCGGCGACCGGGCGCTGATCGGTGAGGTGTGGCTGCCGGACCGGCAGCGGTTCGCCAACTACCTGCGCCCGGACGAGCTGCACGCGGCGTTCAACTTCGACTTCCTCGGCTGCGCCTGGGACGCTGTGGCGCTGCGCGAGAGCATCGACGGGACGCTGAGCGCGCACGCGCCGGTCGGCGCGCCGGCCACCTGGGTGCTGTCCAACCACGATGTCACCCGCCACGTCACCCGCTACGGCCGGGCGGACACCTCATTCAGCTTCGCCGCCAAGCGTGAGGGCACCCCCACCGACCTGGAGCTGGGCACCCGCCGGGCCCGGGCCGCCGCGCTGCTCTCGCTGTCGCTGCCCGGCGCCGTCTACGTCTACCAGGGCGAGGAACTGGGCCTCTACGAGGTCGAGGACATTCCGTACGCGCTGCGCCAGGACCCGATGTGGCAACGCTCCGGCTGGGTCGACCCCGGTCGGGACGGCTGCCGGGTGCCGCTGCCGTGGGCCGGTGACGAGCCGCCGTTCGGCTTCAGCCCTGACGGCGGCGACGCGCCGTGGCTGCCACAACCGGCGGACTGGAAGGACCGCACGGTCCGGGCCCAGACCGGCGACGCGACCTCGATGCTGGAGCTGTACCGGTCGGCGATCCGCATCCGGCGGGCCGACCCGGCGCTCGGCGACGGTGAGTTGACCTGGCTGCCCGCGCCGGACGGGGTGCTCGCCTTCAGCCGCGGCGCGGGCTTCCGCTGTCTGGTCAACCTCGCCGCCGCGCCGGTCCGGCTGCCCGCCGACGGGGAGCTGCTCCTGGCCAGCGGGCCGCTCGACGATGGTCTGCTGCCCCCGGACACCGCCGTCTGGCTGCGTACCGCCGACCCGGCCGACGCGCCGCGCGCGGCGGACGGAGCCGGCCCGCCGTGATCGCTCGGGTCCCGGCGGCCCGTCCCGTCCGCCGGCACCACGCCACCCACCCTGGCCCCGGGTGGGCCGTCGGGAGGAAGGAGGGGACACCGCTGCACCGCACGGACACGGGGGACCTGGCCTGCCTGACGAAAGGGAGAGCGCAGCTCATGGCCAACCACACCACCGGCACCCCGCATCACCTCCGACACCCGACCCGGGCGGGGCTCGCCGCCGTCGCCGCCACCCTGCTCGTCGCCGCCTAGGTGACCGCCGCCGCGGTCACCGGCACGGCGACCCCGGCCTCGGCGGCCGGGCTGTCCCCCTTCGACATAGCCGGCCGGGGCGCCACCGTGCCGTTCCGAGCAGGAGGCGGAGAAGGCCGCCTACAACGGCACCAGGATCGGCCCGGACCGGTTCTACGGCACGCTGCCGTCGGAGGCGTCCGGCCGGGAGGCGGTCACTCTCGACTCCGTCGGCGAGTACGTCGAGTTCACCCTCACCGTCCCGGCGAACGCGGTCACGTTCCGCTACAGCCTGCCGGACAGCCCGACCGTCGGGGGCACACCGCCTCCGACGGCGCCGGCCCCACGGCCGGCGGTGCCCTCCGGCCGGGTGGCGGTGCTTCGCGGCCGGGCGGTGCGTCGGCCGCGGATCACCCGGGTCGCTCTGCTCGGCGGCGGACCGTCGAGAGGAGACGGCGCGTGCTCAGCGCATGCCCACCGGTTGAGATGACGAGCCGTCGGTAGAGTCCGCCGGCCGGGCCGGGAAACGCGGCGCGAGTCTCCGCGCGCAGCCGCGCCCGGCCGGCATCGAGCTGGTCGATGCGGAAGATCAGCGCGTAGGACGAGAAGCGGTGCCGGCCCTCGAGGACCAGCTCACGCCCCGGCGAGACGGCCACCACCCGGAACCCGGGAAAGGTGGAACCCTCGGCGGGAGGCCGCGGTCCGGCCGCCGCCCTGTCGGCGCACCCCACCAGCCTCGCGTAGCCGGCGGCCGGGCGATGGGAGAAGGAACCGTCCAGCGTCTCGCCCAGGGCGCGCCAGATGGTCTCCGTTCCCGCCACGATGACCGTGGCGTGCTCGTCCAGATACGGCAACGAGTCGTGCTGCATCCCACACCTCCCCGGAGCACCGGCCGCGGTGTGCGGCCGTACCGTCATCCTCCCCGACGGCCCGGCAACCGGACACCCGGCGGGTGCCGGCCATCGGCCGGGTTTCACCCCTGCGGTACGGGGGATCCGGCGGCGATTGACCGCGCGGTGCGGCGGACGGTGTGACGACCTCCGGGAGGACGATGGGCGACGACCGGTGGCCCTCCGGCGGTGGCTTCGGCCGTCGCCTCGACGAGCACGAGCCCGGCGTGCGGGACGACCGGCGGGAACCGGCCGGGCGCGGGCTGGTCGACAACGCCGTCTACACCCACGGCCGCCGCCACGCCTCCCCGGCCACCCTCGGCGACACCTACCGCTGCCTGCAGGAACTCGACCACGCGATGGCCTGGATCGGGCTCTACCGGCCCAGCACCGGCCAGATCCTCTCGCTGGCCAGGGAGTTCCAGTTGCACGAGCTGGCGGTGGAGGACGCCATCAACGCCCACCAGCGGCCCAAGCTGGAGCGCTACGGCAGCACCCTGTTCGTGGTGCTGCGCGCCGCCCGGTACCTCGACGACCGGGAGGCGGTCGAGTTCAGTGAGCTGCACCTGTTCATCGGCCCCGGTTTCGTGATCACCGTCCGGCACGGTGAGACACCCGACCTGGTGGCGACCCGCCGCCGGCTGGAGGCCGACCCGCAGGCGCTCGCCCTCGGCCCGGAGGCGGTCCTCTACGCCGTCCTCGACCGGGTCGTCGACGGGTACGCCCCGGTCGTCGCCGGGTTGGAGAACGACATCGACGAGATCGAGACCGAGGTCTTCGGCGGCGATCCCAACGCCAGCCGCCGCATCTACGAGCTCAGCCGCGAGGTCATCCACTTCCAGCGCGCCGCCCGCCCGCTGCTGAAGGTGCTCGACGCCCTCATCGGCGGCTTCGAGACCCACCGGACCGACGAGGAGTTGCGCCGCCGCCTGCGCGACGTCGCCGACCACCTCACCCAGGTGGTGGAACGCGTCGACGGTTTCCGGCACCTGCTGCAGAACATCCTCACTGTCAACGCCACCCTCGTCACCCAGGCGCAGAACGAGGAGATGCGCACCCTCACCGCCGCCAGCTACGCCCAGAACGAGGAACTCAAGAAGGTGTCCTCGTGGGCGGCGATCCTGTTCGCGCCCACCCTGATCGGCACGGTCTACGGGATGAACTTCGCGCACCTGCCGGAACTGAACTGGCGGTACGGCTACCCCTTCGCCCTGACCCTGATGGCCGTGGTCTGCGGCACGCTCTACCTGGTCTTCAAGCGTCGCGGCTGGCTCTGAGCCGGGACACTTCCGGGCCGCGCCGGCCGCCCCGTGCCGGACGGTGGCCACGCCACCCCGGGCACCCGCCTGGACGCCCCAACTATGATCATGGAAACGGACGAGGGGCGGCCATGAACGCGTGGGGCAACCTGGTGAAGCTGCGGGCGATGGAGCCGTCCGACGCCGAGGCGCTGTGGCGGTGGAACCACGACCCGGATGTGATGCGCTGGATGGACGCGGGCCACCCCCAGCCCCTGACCGTGGTCCGGACGTGGCTGGAGCAGCGGCCCCGCAACGACTACGGCGACGTGCTCTTCGGCATCGAGGTGCTGCACGACGCGCAGCTCATCGGGCTGGTGCGGCTGCACGGCGCCGAGCCGGAGGCGGGCATCGCCGACCTCGACATCTACCTGGGGGAGAAGGAGTACTGGGGCCGTGGGTTCGCCACCGACGCGGTGCGGACGGTGTGCCGCTACGGCTTCGACCGGATGCGCCTGCACAAGATCACGCTGACCGTGGTCGACGGGAACGAGGCGGCCCGGCACGTCTACCGCAAGGTGGGCTTCGTCGACGAGGGCCGGCTGCGTCAGGTCTTCCGCCGCGACGGGCAGTGGCAGGACAAGTTCGCCATGGGGCTGCTGGAGGGCGAGCTGCGCTGAGCCGGCGGTGAGCGCGACGGTGGGCCAGCTCATCGCCCCCGGCGTGCGGGGGCGTCGCACCGGTCGCCGCCCGGTGCGTACAGTTCCCGGGTCGGGTCGGGCGTCGACCCCGGGGACGAGGGCGAGACGGTAGCGGCATGACGGTGGACAACGTCGCACGAACGGGCACGGACGCGGACGTCGTGGGCATCGACGAGGACGAGCTGGCGACCTGCCTGCGGGTCTTCGAGGCGCTGGAGGAGTTGCCGACCGAGCACCCGGACGTGGTGCGGGTGCAGCGGGCCACCGCCCGGCTCTACAAGATGATCAAACAGCGCCGGCGTGAGGAACGCCGCGACGCGATCCTCGCTCACGACCGGGCCGTCACCGCGGCCACCGCCACCGGCGCGCCCGGCCGCATCGACGACGAGACCCAGGGCATCCCGCTCTCCACGCCCACCTCCGGCGCCACCGCCGGCACGCTGATCAACCCGCGCGGCTGCTACATCTGCAAGGAGCGCTACCGCGAGGTCGACGCGTTCTACCACCAGCTCTGCCCGACCTGCGCCGCCACCAACCGGGAGCGCCGCGACGCCCGTACCGACCTGACCGGCCGGCGGGCGCTGCTCACCGGCGGTCGCGCCAAGATCGGCATGTACATCGCGCTGCGGCTGCTGCGCGACGGCGCCCACACCACGATCACCACCCGGTTCCCGCACGACGCCGTCCGCCGGTTCACCGCGATGCCGGACAGCGCGGACTGGTTGCACCGGCTGCGGGTCGTCGGTATCGACCTGCGCGACCCCGCCCAGGTCGTGGCCCTCGCCGACTCGGTCGCCGCGCAGGGCCCGCTGGACATCCTCATCAACAACGCCGCGCAGACCGTCCGGCGCAGCCCCCAGGCGTACGCCCACCTGGTCGCCGCCGAGTCCGCGGCGCTGCCCGAGGGGCCGCTGCCGGAGCTGCTCACCTTCACCGGCGGCCGGGCCGTCGCGGCGGCAGCCCTGCCCGGCGCGGGCTCGCCCACGATCACCCCGCACGCCCTCACCGCGCTCGCGTTGACCGGCCGGTCCGCCACGCCGGAGCGGATCGCGACCGCGACCGCCGTGGACGCGGGTGGCCTCGCGCCCGACCTGGCCCCGGTGAACAGCTGGGTGCAGCGGGTGCACGAGGTGGACCCGGTCGAGCTGCTCGAAGTTCAGCTGTGCAACGTGACGGCCCCGTTCGTACTGGTCAGCCGGCTGCGGCCGGCGATGGCCGCCGCCCCCACCGGGCGCGCGTACGTGGTGAACGTCTCCGCGATGGAGGGGCAGTTCGGCCGGGGCTACAAGGGTGCCGGCCACCCGCACACCAACATGGCCAAGGCCGCGCTGAACATGCTCACCCGGACCAGCGCCGAGGACATGCGCGCCGACGGGATCCTGATGACCAGCGTCGACACCGGGTGGATCACCGACGAGCGGCCGCACCCGACCAAGATGCGCCTCGCCGACGAGGGCTTCCACGCGCCGCTGGACCTGGTCGACGGCGCCGCCCGGGTGTACGACCCGATCGTGCGCGGCGAGCGCGGCGAGGAGCTCTACGGCTGCTTCCTCAAGGACTACGCCCCCTGCGCCTGGTGAGGCGCCCGCGGTGTGACGACGGCCGGGTGAACCGCCGGCCGTCGTCGTAGGGAGCGCGGCGCGTCAGCCCTGCCGGGCCTTCTGGCGCCGGTCCGTCTTGTTGATCACGAAGACCTTGCCGCGCCGGCGCACCACGATCGAGTTCATCTTGCGCTTCAACCCGCGCAACGAGTTCCTGACCTTCATCGCACCCACTCCTTCCCGCTCGTGTCCGGTCCCGCCCGACCATCGGCAGGCCCATCCGGGCCACCATCCCTGCGACCGTGACGCTGCGTACCCGGCGGGAAAACGGTCATGCGTCGAGCCGGTCACGGCAGGGCTCAGCGCTGCGCGGCGCGGCGTCGCAGCAGCTCGTGCGCCATGACGAGCGGCACCACCCCGACCGGATACCAGGCCAGGTCTATCGGATCGAACTGCACGCCCAGCGCCAGCCGGGCCGCCAGGCTGCGCGCCGACAGCTCCGCCGGCACCCCGGTCAGCTGCGCGCACTCCACCGCCCAGCAGAACGCCACCGCGACCACCCCGACCGGCAGCGGCGCCAGCCGCGGCCACAGGAAGAGCACCGCCGCCCACACCATCGACGCGTACAGCGCGGTACCCGAGTACTGGCGCAGGGCGCCGTCGTCGACGGCCCGGATGAGCAGCGCCACGGCCAGGAAGAGCGCTGCCGCCGGCGGCATGAGCAGCCGTACCGTCCTCGGCGTGATCGACATTCCGGCGATCCTAGGGCAACCACGGCGCCACGACGGCCCGCGCGGGCGGCCGACCGAACTGGTTCCCTAGGCGACCCGGGGGACCGGCAGGATCGGCAGCGCGCCGCGGTGGGCCGTGCCCGAGATGTCGCCGGTCTGGTCGACGGCCGGCGCCGGCGGCGCGGCCCGGCCCCCGACGGCGACCGTCGCGCCCGGCCCGCCGACGGTCGGGAGCGGCGCGGGCGGCGCGGCCGACGCCTCGATCTCGGCCAGCAGGGTCCGCGGCGTGGCCACGTCGCCGACCGCCATCCGGAAGGAGCCCCGGCAGGTCGTGCCGTGCCACAGGGACAGCACCACCGCCCCGCGCTCCGGGTGGTAGCTGACCCGCATCGTCCGGTCGTCGCCCCGGGTGTCGGTGAACAGGTCACCGAAGCCGGGCATCGGCAGCACCTCTCCCATCGATCCAGCATGCCCCACCGAGGGCGGGGCCGGAAGGCCGCGACTCAGTCCGGCAGGCGGGGCATCTCGAGCCCCGGGTCGCGGCCGAGCAGCGTGGCCCGGGTCAGTGCCCCCGACCCGAACCGGTCCCGGACCGCGTCCACCGCCGCGTCGAGCTCCGCACCGGGGTGAGGTGTGAACGGCAGTTCCGGCTGCACGGGCGAGTCGTCGAGGTTGCCCACCGACACGCCGACCAGCGTCACGCCCCGTCGGTCGATCTCCGGCAACGCCGCCCGCAGCAGCGCGCGAACCGCGTCGAGCAGGACACCGGTCTGCGCGGTCGCCTTGCCCAGGGTGCGCGAGCGGGTGGCCCCGGTGTAGTCGGCGAAGCGCAGCCGCAGCACCACCGTCCGGCCGGACCGGTCGGCCGCCCGCATCCGCCGGGCCACCCGGTCCACCAGCCCGGACAGGACGGCGTCCAGGTCGGCCGCCGACCGGGGCTCCCGGCCCAGCGCGTGCTGGGCGCCCATCGAGGAGCGGCGCCGACCCACCTGCACCGGCCGGGGGTCACGGTTGTGGGCCAGGGCGTGCAGGTGCCGGCCGGCGCCGGCGCCGAGCAGCGAGACCAGCGCCGGTTCGTCGAGCCAGGCCACCTGGCCGACGGTACGGATGCCGCGCTCCCGCAGCCGCGCCGCCGTGACCGGCCCGACTCCCCAGAGCCGCTCCACCGGCAGCGGATGCAGGAACGCCAGCTCGCCGTCGGGCGGCACCAACAGCAGCCCGTCCGGCTTGGCCACCCCGCTGGCCACCTTCGCCAGGAACTTCGTCCGGGCCACCCCCACGGTGATCGGCAGGCCGACCCGGTCGCGGACCTCCCGGCGCAGCCGCGCCGCGATCTCCGGCGGCGGGCCGACCAGCCGGCGCAGGCCGCCCACGTCGAGGAACGCCTCGTCGATGGAGAGCCCCTCGACCAGGGGAGTGGTCCGCCGGAAGATGTCGAAGACCGCCCGGCTGGCCGCCGTGTACGCCGCCATCCTCGGCGGCACCACCACCGCGTCCGGGCAGAGCCGGCGGGCCTGCCGCCCACCCATCGCGCTGCGCACCCCGTACGCCTTGGCCTCGTAGCTGCAGGCGAGCACCACCCCGCCGCCGACGATCACCGGCCGGCCGCGCAGCCGGGGATCGTCGCGCTGCTCGACCGAGGCGTAGAACGCGTCCAGGTCGGCGTGCAGGATGGTGGCGTCATCACTCGACACGAACACATGTTCGCATGGCGGTCGGCTTCCCCGCGATGACCTGCCCGGACGTCCCCCCGGCCGGCCCGGGACCTCACCCCTCCAACAGCGCCTTCAGCGTGGCCAGGTCCTTGCGGTTGGCCCGGCGCATCGCCGCCGCCAGCACCGGGGCGGCCACCGCGGCGAACCCGCTCGGCTCACCCCGGTTGCGCAGGATCATCCGGGTCCGCCCGGCGCCCTGCGGCTCCCAGCGGTAGGTCGTCTCCATCGGGAACGGCCCCTGCGCGGTCCGCATCACTAGGAGTTCGCCGGGCACCAGCTGCACGATCTCGTAGGTGTAGGCCAACCGCCGACCGAGGAAGTGCGCGACGAACGCCACCCGGGAGCCGACCCGCGGCGGTGGGGGCGTCAGCCACTCGACCGACTCGATGTTCACGTACCAGCTGGGCGCGTTGCCCGGATCGCCCGCGTAGGCGGCCACCTGGTCGACCGGTCGGTCGATCAGCACCTCCGTCACCACGTCCACCGCCACGGCGGTTCTCCCGTCAGGTCGGGTCCGATGTCCAGTTCCGGTCCCCGCCTCGCCCGGACGCCCCCATTCTGGTCGGCGGTCGCCGTCGGCGCCGGACGTTCCCGGCCCGCCGGGCGGGGACGATTCACCCGCCACCGGTCGGGTAACCGCCGCCATGGCCGAGGAGCGCCCGGTTGACACCGTGAGATCGCCGCTGGACGAGGTCGCCGCGCGCGGCGGGCAGGCGGTAGACCGGGTACGGCGTTCCGGCGGGCACGCCGGCCGGGTCCGGATACGCCAGCTGGAGGTCACCATGGTGATCGCCGTGCAGGCCGGGCTGGCCGCGGCACTCGCCGCCCTCATCGCTCAGCGCCTGCTCGGCCCCGGCGCGCACGTCTTCGCCCCGGCCGCCGCCGTCGGTACGATCGCCACCGCCATCGGGCAGCGGGCCCGCCGGACCTTCGAACTGCTCGCCGGGGTCGGGCTCGGCATCGTCATCGGGGACCTGCTGCGCTTCCTGCTCGGCACCGGTCCCTGGCAGACCGGGCTGGTCGTCGCGCTGGCGATCGCGACGGCGCTGGTGGTCGCCGGCCGGGGTGGGGCACTGGTCGGTCAGGCGGGCGGTACCGCGGTGCTGATCTCCACCCTGGCGCCGATGGAACGCAACCTGGAGCTACCCCGGATCTTCGACGCGCTGGTCGGCGCTGCGGTCGGCATCGTGGTGGTGGCCGTGCTGCTGCCGATCAACCCGCTGCGCGTGCTGGACCGGGCCGCCGCGCCGATCTTCGCCACGGTGACCGACCAGTTGCGTGCGGTCGCCCACGCCCTGTCCAACCGGGACGCCGACGCGGCGGTCCGGGCCCTGGAGGCGATGCGTGGGCTGGACGACGACATCGGGCGGCTGCACGAGTCGCTCAGCGGCGCCGAGGAGGTGGTCACCATCGCCCCGGCCCGCTGGCACCGGCGGGCCCAGTACCACCGGTACGCCACAGGTACGCAACACCTCGAACGGCTCATCCTCTACGGCCGCTCGGTGGCCCGCCGTTCGGCGACCGCCCTGCAGTACGGCGAGCCGATCCCGGCGCCGCTGCCGCAGGCCGTCGACCGGCTCGCCGACGCCGTCACCGAGCTGCGCCGCGAGTCCCAGGGCGGCGAGGAGCCGCAGCGGACCCGCCAGCGGGGCTTGGAGAGCGCCACCCTGGCCGGCCGGGCCTGGGCGGAGGGTGTGGGGACCTTCGGCGACGCGGTCGTCACCGACCTGCGCACCGCCGGCAGCGAGCTGCTCCGGGCGACCGGCTGCGAACCCGACGACGCCAATCGGCTGGTGCGGCACGCCGCCGACGCGGGGGCGGCCGAGGTCCGACCCCCGGTTCACCACCAGATGACCCGGCCCGTCACGCGGGCGCGCACCGGGCGGGCCCGGCGTCACCGCCGCTGGGCGGGCCGCCGCCGTACCGAACCGGCCGCGGATTCGCGGTCGCGGTGACCCCCGGGGTGTTCAGCCCTGCGCGGTGGCCGACGGCGGCGCGCTGCCGCCCCGGGGCGCCTCCCCGGTCATCAGCGCGACGATCGCCGCCCGGTCGGCCGCCGACGGCAGGCCCCACTCGGGCCGGTAGCCGTACACCTCGCGCAGCGGGACGGAGGCGGTGCGGCCGTCCAGGATCTCCACCGAGTCGGTGTCGATCAGCCCGGGGTGCTCCACGCCGCACGCCTCGGCGACCTTCACCAGGTCGCGCCGCAGGGTGCGGATGTAGTTGGCGGCCCGCACCGACTTCAGGGTCGGGTCCAGACCGCGGGCCAGCCACGGGTTCTGGGTGGCGACGCCGGTCGGGCAGGTGTCGGTGTGGCACTTCTGCGCCTGGATGCAGCCGATCGCCAGCATCGCCTCCCGGCCCACGTTCACCATGTCGCAGCCGAGCGCGAACGCCACGATGGCGTTGTCCGGCACGCCGAGCTTGCCGGCGCCCACGAAGAGGGTCTGCTCGTGCAGGCCCTTCTCGGCGAAGGTCCGGTAGACCCGGGCGAAGCCCTGCTGGAACGGCAGCGACACCGAGTCGGTGAAGATCAGCGGCGCGGCGCCGGTGCCGCCCTCGCCGCCGTCGATGGTCACGAAGTCCACGCCCCGGCCGGTGTCGCGCATCAGCGTGGTCAGCTCGTCCCAGAACCCGAGGTCGCCCACGGCGGACTTGATGCCCACCGGCAGGCCGGTCTCGGCGGCGAGCAGCTCCACCCAGTCCAGCAGGCTGTCGCAGTCGGAGAACTCGGCGTGCCGGGACGGGCTGACGCAGTCCTGGCCCTGGGGGATGCCCCGGGTCGCCGCGATCTCCGCCGACACCTTCGCCCCGGGCAGCAGCCCGCCCAGGCTCGGCTTGGCGCCCTGGCTGAGCTTCACCTCCAGCGCCCGCACCGGCGCGCCGGCCACCAGGTCCCTGAGTCGGGGCAGACTGAACCGGCCCCGCTCGTCCCGGCAGCCGAAGTACGCCGTCCCCAGTTGGAAGACCAGGTCACCGCCGTTGCGGTGGTACGGCGACAGCCCGCCCTCGCCGGTGTTCTGCAGGCAGCCCGCCAGCGCCGCGCCCCGGTTCAGGGCGGTGACGGCGTTGCCGGACAGCGAGCCGAAGCTCATCCCGGAGATGTTGACGACCGACTCCGGGCGGAAGGCCCCCCGGCGTCCCCGCGGGCCGCCGAGCACCTTCGCTGCCGGCAGCCGCACGTCGTGCCCCGCCGTCGGCGCCGACGGCGGCACGGTCCGGGCGAACGTGCGGTGCTTGATGATCGGGTAGCCACGGGTGCGCTCGATGTCGTTGTCCGTGCCGAACCCGAAGTAGTTGTTCTCCTGCTTCGCCGAGGCGTAGATCCAGCGCCGCTGGTCGCGGGTGAACGGCCGCTCCTCGTCGTTGCCGGCCACGATGTACTGCCGCAGCTCCGGCCCGATCGCCTCCAACACGTAGCGGACGCGCCCGATCAGCGGGAAGTTGCGCCGCAGCGCGTGGTCACGTTGCAGGACGTCGCGCGCGGCCAGACCGGCGACGGCGGCGGCGACGACGGGTACGGCTCGACGGGCCCACTTCATGCCCGCCACACTCCCCGGCGCGGCCGTTCGCCAAACGACCTACATCTGCGCCTGGGTGATGTTGACCATCCAGGGGACGCCGAACCGGTCCTCGCACTGGCCGAACTCGTCGCCCCACACCTGCTTCTCCAACGGCATCTGCACGATCCCGCCCGAGGAGAGCTGCTCCCAGTAGCCGCGCAGCTCGTCGCCGTCGTTGCCGCTGAGGCTGATCGTGTTGCCGTTGCCGCGCAGCAGCTCCATTCCCGGCGGCATGTCCGAGGCCATCAGCACGTAGCCGCTGGGGGTGTGGAGCAGGGCGTGCATGATCTGGTCGGCGAACGCCGGGTCCTCCGTCCCGAACTCGCGGAACGTGTTCAGCGACAGGTCGCCGCCGAAGACCTGCTGGTAGAACTCCATCGCCTCGCGCGCATTACCGGCGAAGTTCAGGTACGGGTTGAGTTGCGACGCCACGACATCCTCCTTGAGGTCGACGACCAGCGCCATCGTCGCACCGCGCCCGGCCGCTACGGGGTCGTACACGCCGGTGACACCGCCCGACCGGGCGCGAGGCGCCCGGCTTCCACCAGCGCTTCTTCGGCACGATGAGCGCCGACGGCGCTACCGTCGACGCCCGGTGGGAACGGTCCGCCGACGGACGGCAGTGGGATCTCGACTTCGCCTTCGGCTACCGCCGGGACGGCTGACCCCGCGGGCGGAGGCCGTGGTCCCGGCGGCGGTGTCGGCACCGGGACCACGGCCGCGCCGCTCACTCCTCGCGGAAGGACTGCCGGACCACCCCGCCGACCAGCGCACACCAGGTGCTCGTGCTGACCTTGCCGCTGTCCGGCAGGCCGTGCAGCTCCTGGACGTCCTGGACGGCCAGCTTGGTCGCGTGGTCGTACTCGCCGGTGACGGCGACGTCGGTGTAGCCCTTCCAGTTGAGGATGAACTGCACCGCCTGCACCGGCAGGCCGGTCGCGTCCTTCTCCAGCTCCGGCGCGAGGGTTTCCCAGGTCGGACCGGTGATGGTGGCGTCGATGTCGACCGGGATGCCGTTGCGGTACTGCCAGTCCTGCACCGCCGCCACGGTGGCCGGGTCGAAGGCGCTGTTCGGGGTGACGGCGTAGCCCCGGTAGGCGAGCAGGTACTGGGCGACCCGGACGGCGGGCGAGCCGACGAAGCGCCACAGGTCGGGCCAGCGGCGGGCCGGCACGTCGGCCAGGTCGGTGCCGAGCTTCCGGAACACCCGCCGGCGCACGGCGGGGAAGAGCCGGTAGAAAGCCGCGCCGGGGCAGGCGGTGGTGCGGAAGTCCCAGTGGCCGAAGATGTCGTGGGCGTGCAGGCCGTACTGCCGGCAGACGGTGACGCAGAGCTTCACCAGCGAGTCGAGCAGCTCCTCGGGCGGCGTCTCGGTGACGTAGGTGCCCTCGTTCTCGATGCCGATCGACCGGCCGTTCTCGCCGGGACAGTGCGCCGAGATCATCTGCCGGTCGCCGGCCTGGAGCCGCTCCAGGCTGCCGTGCCGTCCCTCCAGGACGTAGCCGCCGCGACTGACCGTGAAGTGCTGCCCGGTGTCGGACCAGCCGTTGCCGTCCATGTGCAGGTTCTGGCAGTCGCGGGCCAGCTTGATCGCCTGCGCCTCGGAGTAGTCGGTGACGTTCGGGAACGCCATGTGGTGCACGATGATCTTGTTGGTGGGGATCGCGCTGACCGACAGCGGGTCGGCCGGCGGCCGGGCGCCCCACTCGTCGCAGCTGAGGATCCAGTCGAGGTCCGCGCCGGGGTCGGCCTGCGCGGCGGCCGGAAGGGCCAGTTCGGACCCGACGACCGCGACGGTGGCCGCGCCCAGGCCGGCCCGCAGCAGGGTACGACGGTCGAGTGCAGAGTGGTCGACGTGCATGTCATCTCCTCGGCGGGCCCGGTGGGCCCCGGAAGGGGTGTGAAAAGTAGCTCCATGACGCGCGTGTGAGGTGGAGGATATTGCCATCGACGGCCGGTGCGCTAGAGGGATGTGTCGATCCGTTCGGATGCCGGGGCTCGCGCCCGCCGTCCACCTGCCCGAGTCGCTCCCGCAGCCGCACCGAATCGGCAGGTCGACGGGCGTAGGCTGAGCCGCGTGGATCAAGAAGACCGGATCGCGCTGTTCCTCGACTACGAGAACCTGGCGCTGGGAGCACGCGAACACCTGGGCGGGATGGCCTTCGACCTGCGTCCGATCGCCGACGCGCTCGCCGAGCGGGGCCGGGTCGTGGTGCGCCGGGCGTACGCGGACTGGTCGTACTTCGACGAGGACCGCCGGATGCTCACCCGGTCGCACGTCGAGCTGATCGAGATGCCCCAGCGGATGGGCGCCTCCCGCAAGAACGCCGCCGACATCAAGATGGCCGTGGACGCGGTGGAGCTGGCCTTCGAGCGCACCTACATCTCGACGTTCGTGATCTGCACCGGCGACAGCGACTTCACCCCGCTGGTGCACAAGCTCCGCGAGCTCAACAAGCGGGTCATCGGCGTGGGTGTGGAGAATTCCACCTCCGCGCTGCTGCCCCCGGCGTGCGACGAGTTCCTCTACTACGACCGCCTCGAGGGCGTCGAGGTGCCGCCCGCCCGCAGCCGGCGTGGCCGGCCGGCCCGGCTGCCCAGTCCCGAGCCGCAGCCGCAGCCGGTGGCGCCGGAGCCGGAGCCCGAGCCCCAGCCGGTGGTCGAGGAGCGGGCACGTGACGTCGACACCCTCGCCGTCCTGGTCGCCCAGACCGTGGCCGGTCTCCAGGGCAGCTCCAGCGACGAGGTGACCGCCTCCCGGCTCAAGCGCACCCTGCTGCGCAAGGACCCCACGTTCAGCGAGTCCGACTACGGGTTCCGCACCTTCGGTGAACTCCTGCGCCACCTCGCCGGGCGTAACGTGGTCGAGCTGTCCGAGGGCCCCGCGAAGGGCGACCCGGAGGTGTCGCTGCCCGAGCACGGCGACCGCGAGGTGGCGTTCGCGCTGCTGCGCTCGGTGGTGCTGGAGCTGGCCGGGACCGACGGGTCGGTGGCCCTGTCCGGGCTGAAGAACCAGCTCCGCCGGGCCCGCCCGGACTTCAGCGAGAAGAAGCTCGGCTACCGAGGCTTCCTCCAGTTCTGCAAGGCCGCCGCGACCAGCGGCGTGGTCGACCTGCGGTGGAGCGCGGACGCCGACGACTACCTGCTCACCGCGCCGCCCGCCTGACCGGTCGCCGCACCGCCGTCGGTGTCGCGTCCACCGGCGGCGGCGCGCGGCCGTGCCGTGCTCGGCCGTCAGCCGGCGGCGAAGCGGTCCAGCGCGGCCACGACGAGTCGGCGCGTCTCGTCGGTACCGAGGTGGCCCGCCTCCTCCACCACGATCAGCTCCGAGTCGGGCCAGGCCGCGTGCAGCTGCCAGGCGGTGTCCAGCGGGCCGCCCAGGTCGAGCCGGCCGTGCACGAGCACCCCGGGGATGCCGGCCAGCCGGTGCGCGTCGCGCAGCAGTTGACCCTCCGCCAGCCAGGCGCCGTGGGCGAAGTAGTGCGAGCAGATCCGGACCATCGCGGTACGGGCGGTCGACGGCCGGTCCCCGTACGGGTTGGTGGCGCCCTTCGTCTCGTTCGACACCACCGCGTCCTCCCAGGCGCACCAGTCCGTGACGGCCCGGTCCCGCACCGCCGGGTCCGGGTCGTTCACCAGCCGGGCGTACGCCCCGACCACGTCGCCGTCGCGGGGGGTGCCGGGCGCGCCGGCGAGGAAGCGGTCCCACTGCTCGGGGTAGAACCGGCCCACGCCCCGGTAGAGCCAGTCGATCTCGAACCGGCGGGTGGTGGTGACCGCGTTGATGACGATCTCGGAGACCCGCTCGGGGTGCCGCTGCGCGTACGCCAGGATCAGCGTCGAGCCCCACGAGCCGCCGTGCAGCAGCCAGCGGTCGACGCCCAGGTGCGCGCGCAGCCGTTCCATGTCGGCGATCAGGTGGTCGGTGGTGTTGTGCCGCAGGTCGACGGCCGGGTCGCCGGCGTGCGGGGTGCTCCGTCCACAGTTGCGCTGGTCGAACAGGATCACCCGGTAGCGCTCCGGGTCGAAGAACCGGCGCGCGTTGGGCCCGTAGCCGGAACCCGGACCACCGTGGACCACCAGCGCCGGCTTGCCGTCGGGATTGCCGCAGGCCTCCCAGTACACGGCGTTGCCGTCGCCCACGTCGAGCATGCCGTGGTCGTACGGCTCGATCGGCGGATAGCGCTCGTCCACGTGCGGACCTCCCGGGAAGCAGATACAACAGCGCTGTTATATTACGTCACGTGTCCGACCGTACTCCCGGGCCCGAACTGCTCGGCACCCGGCTGCGCCACCTGCTGGAGCTGCTCGACGGCGACGTCGCCGCCGTCTACGCCGACCTCGGCCTGCCCGGCTTCCGCCCGCGGTACACCCCGATCGTCCGGGCGCTGGCCCAGACCGGGCCGGCCGCGATCCGCGACCTGGCCCGCGCCACCGGAGTGACCCACTCGGCGGCCAGCCAGACCGTCAACCAGATGGCCCGCGACGGGCTCGTCACCCTCCGCCCCGGGGCCGACGCCCGGCAGCGCATCGTCCACCTCACGGGCCGGGCCGAGTCGCTGCTGCCCGTCCTGGACGCCGAGTGGGCGGCCACCACCGAGGCCGCCGCCCGGTTCGAGGCCGAGCTGCCGTACCCGTTGAGCCGCCTTGTCGACGAGGCGCTGGCGGTCCTCGGGCGGCGGTCGATGCGGGAGCGCATCGCCGACGTGGCACCCGATCTGGTCACCCGCCGCTCCACCTGACCCTTCCCGTCCGGTGGCGAGGCCCGGAGAAGACCGGTCAGGAATCAAGAAGCACCGGTCACCGGGCCGCAACTAGCGTCATCGCCATGGCAACAATCGAATCCGTCACCCTCGACGTGGCCGACCCCACGGCCGCCCACCGCTTCTACAGCGCCGCCTTCGGCCTGGAGAACCAGATACGCCTGCGGGCCTCGGAGGCACCGACGACCGGCTTCCGTGGGTTCACGCTTGCGCTCACGGTGTCCCAGCCGGCCACCGTCAACGGCTTCATCGGCGCTGCCCTGGATGCCGGTGCCACGCCGCTGAAGCCCGCCGCAAAGTCGCTCTGGGGCTACGGCGGCGTCGTACAGGCCCCGGACGGGACGATCTGGAAGGTCGCCACCTCGGCGAAGAAGGACACCGGCCCGGCCACCCGGCAGATCGACGAGATCGTGCTCCTGCTCGGGGTCGCGGACGTGGCCGCGAGCAAGCGGTTCTACGTCGAGCGCGGCCTTGCCGTGGCGAAGAGCTTTGCCCGCATGTACGTCGAGTTCGCTGCTGAGTCGAGTCCCGTCAAGCTGGCGCTGTACCGGCACCGTGCCCTTGCCAAGGAGGTCGGCGTCGCTCCCGACGGCACCGGATCGCACCGGCTCACGATCGGCGGCGATGCCGGGCCCTTCACCGACCCGGACGGGTTCGCCTGGGAGGCCGCATCGCTGGCACCCACGCCCTGACGTGCCACCGCCGCCCGCCCAAAGGAAGGGTGGGTCGCGACGTCGGGCTCCCCGGGCGGCGTCCACCTCGTCCCGCTCTCGTACCTCTGGGACGGGACCGCGTTCCTCATCTCGACGCCGCGCACCTCGGTCACCGGCCGCAACCTGCTCGCGGACGGCCGGGTGCGACTCAGTCTCGGGCCGACGCGCGACGTCGTCGTCGTGGACGGCACCGCCGCGCCGGTGGACATCGCCGACCTCGGCCCGGAGACGGGTGACGCCTTCGCGACCAGGACCGGTTTCGAGCCGCGCGAGCTTGACGAGCCCTACCAGTACTTCCTGATCCGGCCGCGCCGCATCCAGGCCTGGCGGGAGGCGAACGAACTGCAGGGACGGGTCCTCATGCGCGACGGCCGCTGGCTCGGCTGACCGCCCGGCGGCGGCACGACCATCACCGCCGGCCCCACACCGACACCTAGTCGATGAGGTACCGGGTGATGGCGGCCCGCAACTCGTCGTGCTTCCCGCTCAGCGCCGTGGCCGGATCCCGCCAGTGGGATGCCGGGTACAGCCAGACGGGCTTACCGACGATCTCCGGCGGCTCCCAGTCGTACCTCGGCCAGATGTGCGCGTGCAGGAAGGGATCGGTGTTGCCGAGGATCTCCAGATTGACCCGCCGGAAGGCCAGGTCCGCGTCGCCGCAGGCCCGCTCGACCGCCTCGCCCAACCGGTCCATGCTCTCGAGGTACGCAAGACGCCCCGCCCTGGGCAGATCGGTGAGCCGCTGCACCTGCGGATCGTCCGCGAGCAGCACGCAGTAGCCCGGCAGCCACTGGACGTCTCCGATCACCGCGAAGCCGCCGGGGAGGCGGGCCAGGACGGTCGGGTTCTCCCCGCGGAGGGCCGCGCCGATCCGGTCACGTCGCCAATCGATCATGAGGCACATGATGCCCTACGCCGGGTCTGGCGTGGCTTCCATGATGCGCCTGCCTGCCGGGGCCGGCGGATCACCGGGAGGCCGTACCCGGACCGGGTCACCTCGTTCGGGTGAGATCGCAGGAATGGCCCACCCCGCAGCGGGTATGCGCCGCGCCGGGAGGCGGAGAGCCTCCGGGATCGAGGGGTCATGGGAGCCGCCGCCGGATTCGTCGGCCTGGTCGTCGTGGTCGTGGTCGTGGTCCTGCTGCTGTCGCTGAGCGTACGGCTGGTGCAGCAGTACCAGCGGGGCATCGTGTTCCGCTTCGGCCGGGTGCTGGAGCGGGTCCGGGGGCCCGGCCTGCACCTGATCGTGCCGATCGCCGACCGGATGGTCCGGGTCAGCCTGCAGACCACGGTGATCGGGGTGCCCGCGCAGGGCGCGATCACCCGGGACAACGTCACCCTCACCGTCGACGCGGTCGTCTACTACCGGGTGGTCGACCCGGTGAAGGCGCTGGTCAACGTCCGCGACTACCCGTCCGCGGTGCTCCAGGTCGCGCAGACGGCCCTGCGTTCGGTGATCGGAAAGGCCGACCTGGACACGCTGCTCGGCGACCGGGACCGGATCAACACCGAACTGAAGCAGGTCATCGACGCCCCGACGGAGAAGCCGTGGGGGCTGCTCATCGAGCGGGTCGAGGTGAAGGATGTGTCGCTGCCCGAGGGGATGAAGCGGTCGATGTCCCGGCAGGCCGAGGCGGAACGGGAACGCCGGGCCCGGGTGATCGCCGCCGACGGCGAGTTCCAGGCGTCCCGCCGGCTCGCCGACGCCTCCCGCGCGATGGCCGACACGCCCGGGGCGTACCAGCTGCGGCTGCTGCAGACCGTGGTGGACGTGGCCGCGGAGAAGAACAGCACCCTGGTCATGCCGTTCCCGGTCGAGCTGCTCCGGTTCTTCAACGAGTTCGCCGGCGGCGGCCGGGAACAGCCCGCCGGTGAGGCGGTGGACATTCCGCCGGCGGTGCCGACCGGCACCGGTGACGGCCACCGCCGGGAGGGGCCCCGCTGAGGACGGTCCACTGACCGGAATCGGACACGCCGGACGACCGGACGGCGGCGAAAACAACCGTTGCGCCGATGGCCGCGACCGCGGGCATGACGACAATCATCAACGTGGCCGTGACCAGAGACCGCCGGTGCCAGACCGGGGAGACCGTCGCGTGACCGGCGACTGGCAGCTGTCCGGATACACCCCGGTCCGGCAGCTCGGCGCCGGCGCGTCCGGTCGCGTGCTGCTCGCCACCCACGACGCCACCGGCACCCCCGTCGCCATCAAGTACCTGACCAGCGCGGTCGGCGACGACCCGGCCTTCCGGGAGGCGTTCCGCGCGGAGGCCCGACTGCTCGTCGAGATCGACGACGCGCACGTCTCCCGGCTCTACGAGTACGCCGAGTCGCCCGCCGGCGCCGCCATCGTGATGGAGCTGGTCAACGGTGTGTCGCTGCGCCAGATGCTGCGTGCCCACGGCGCCACCGAACCCGAGGCGGCGCTCTGCGTCCTCAAGGGCTCCCTGGCCGGGCTGGCCGCCGCGCACGGCCGCGGTGTGGTGCACCGCGACTACAAGCCGGAGAACGTGCTGGTCGACGTCGAGGGGCGGAGCAAGCTCGCCGACTTCGGCATCGCCGTACCGGTCGGCACCGACTCCGGCGGATCGGTCAGCGGCACGCCCCGTTACATGGCGCCGGAGCAGTGGACCGGCGCGCCCGCCAGCCCCGCCTGCGACATCTACGCCGCCACGGCCACCTTCTTCGAGTGCCTGACCGGCCGCCCTCCGTACGACGGGCGGGACCTGACCACCCTGCGCGACCAGCACGCACAGGCGCCGATCCCCACCGAACTGGCTCCGGCGCCCGTGCACGACCTGCTCCGGCACGGCATGGCCAAGCAGCCGGCCGAGCGCCCGGCGACGGCCGAGGTGTTCCTCGCCGAGCTGGAACGCACCGCCGCCGACGCCTTCGGCGCCGACTGGGAGGAGCGGGGCCTCGACGGCCTGGCCCGACGGGCCGCCCTGCTCGCCGCCCTGTTCCCGTTCCCCGACGGCACCGCCGGCGCCACCAGCCTGGCCAGCACGACCTTCGGCGGCGGCCGGCCGGCGCCGCGCCGGGGGCGGGCCCGCAACGCGATGCTGGGGGTGGCGCTCACCGCCGCGCTGCTGGCCGGCGGGGCCGGGCTCAGCTACGCCGCCCGCGGCGACGCGTCGCTCACCCTCGCCGACGGCACCGCCGCGCCGTCCGCCGCGACCTCCCTCAGCCCGACACCGCTGACCGCCGCGCCGGCGATCACCGTGGTGCCGCCCGCGCCGGACCCGACCCCTACCCCCTCGGCCAGCGCCTTCGCCGCCACCGCGGCGGCCGTTCCCACCACGACCGCCCCGTCCCGATCGGCCACCGCGACGCCCACCCGGGTACGCACGCCGAGCCCGACGCCATCCGCGCCCATCAGCCCGCCCCCGCCGCCGGACGTCACCGCCCCGCAGGTCGGCAAGGTCGACGCCAGCCCCACCCTGCTCGACCCCGCGGGATGCCCGTACGGGCCGACGGCCAGCACGGTGACCGCCACCGCGGTCGACGACCGGACCGGCCCCGACGCGCTACGGGTCAGCTTCCGGTGGACCCTCGACGGCGTCACCCACACCGCCGCCATGGACCACGTCGGGCGCGGCATCTACCAGGGCACCCTGGCCGACCTGCCCACGCCGAACTCCGGCACCCGCATACCGATCCGGGTCGTCGCCGCCGACGCCGCCGGCAACGTCTCCACGCCGAGCGCGACCGTGTACGTGTCGCTGCTGTCCTACTGCACTCCCGGTTAGGAAGGTTGGTCCCCCGATGACCAGGCCCGACGAGCGCGGCGAACCCACGGTCCACCTGTCGCCCGGGTCGACCGACCGCACCGTACGCCTCGGCGGGCAGCCGCCGTCCCACCACAGCGACCCGGACGCCACGGTGCACCTCGCCGGCGACCCGGACGCCACGGTGCACCTCGCCGGCGACCCGGACGCCACCGTCCACCTCGCCGGCGACTCCGACGCCACCGTCCACCTCGCCGGGTCCGCCCCCACCCTCGCCCCGGCCGCCGTCGACCGGACGATGACACTCGGCCTGCCGTCGCCCATGGCGGCCTCGGTCCCCACCATCGCGGCGACGGGTGGGGCCGTACCCTCGGCGCCGCCGGCCGGGGGCGGCGGCGAGATGCGGTTCGGGCCGGGCGTGCCGGTGTCCCCACCGGCCGCGCCGCCCTGGCCGTCGGTCCCGCCGCGTCGCCCGCGTTCGGTGTGGCGGGTGACCGCGGTGCTCTCCGGACTGCTCACCCTCGTGCTCGTCGCCGCCGTCGGCTTCTGGCTCTGGCAGCGGCTCAGCCCGCTGGAGGTCACCGGGGTCGCCGTCGCCGTGCCGCGACCGACCGGCGACGCCTGCGACGTCACCGTGGACGTGGTCGCCACTGTGCGGACCAACGGACGCGGTGGTGTCATCGAGTACCAGTGGCTGCGCTCCGGCTCGCCGCCCGGCACCCTGCTCAGCGAGCGGGTCGGCATCGGCCAGCGCACCGTCACGCTGACCCTGAAGTGGGCGTTCAGCGGCGTCGGCAGCACCACCGAGACCGCCACCCTCAACATCGTCTCGCCCGCGCCGGCCCAGGCCCGCACCGAGGTCGGCTACGCCTGCCCGCCGTCCTGACCGGGCGTTTCCCGTTCCTTCGCACGGGGTAGGTCGGGGCCGACGACTCGACGGACAGTGTGGAGGGCCCATATGAAAGACAACTTCGGCGACGCGGTGGGTGACGCCCTCCGCGCGGTGATGCTCTTCCTGCCCAAGGCGGTCGCCTTCGTGGCGATCCTCGTGGTGGGATGGCTGGTCGCCAAGGCCGTTCTCAAGATCGTCAACAAGGTGCTGGAGCGGGTGCACTTCGACAAGGCCGTCGAGCGGGGCGGCATCAAGACCGCGCTGGCCCGCTCCCGCTACGACGCCAGCGACATCGTGGCCAAGCTGGCCTACTACGGCGTCCTGCTGGTCACCCTCCAGCTCGCCTTCGGCATCTGGGGCCCCAACCCGATCTCCGACCTGATCGCCGGGGTCATCTCCTGGCTGCCCCGGGCGTTCGTCGCGATCGTCATCGTGGTCGTCGCCGCGGCCATCGCCACCGCGGTCAAGGACATCATCAGCAGCGCCCTCGGCGGCCTCTCCTACGGCCGGGTGCTGGCCAACATCGCCTCGGTGTTCATCCTCGGGCTCGGGGTCATCGCCGCGCTCAACCAGATCGGCGTCGCCACCGCGGTGACCACCCCGGTGCTGATCGCGGTGCTGGCCACCGTGGGTGGCATCCTGGTCGTCGGCGTCGGCGGCGGACTGGTCCGGCCGATGCAGAGCCGCTGGGAGTCCTGGCTGACCCGGGCCGAGCAGGAGTCGCAGCTGATCGCCACGCACGCCCGCGCCTACCAGGCCGGCCGGCGTGACGTGCGCGCCCACCTCGCCGCCACCGGCGCCGACGGCTCCGAGCCGACCCAGTCGGTGACCGGCTACGGCTCGTCGGAGCCCACCCAGCGGGTGCCGGGGGACGAGGACGCCGACCGTACCCAGGTGGTGTCCCGCTACGACGAGTCGGACCTGACCCAGCCCGTCGCCCCGTACGCCGGGGCGGACCGGACCTCGCCGGCCCACCCGGTGGCGCCGTCGGCCGGCCCGGTGACGCCGCCGCGGCAGGCCACCCCGGAGCACGACGCCTCGGTTGACAGCGACACGACGATGGTCATCCCACCGACCGACGCGGACCGGTTCCGCCGCTGACCGGCATCGACACGGAAGGGGCGGGACCCGCGCGGGTCCCGCCCCTTCGCGTACCCGCCGAACGGGGTCGCTCCGACCGGCGCCGGCGGCTAGCATCGGCGCCATGACCTGGCGATGTTGATCCGTAACTGAAGGCCGAAACCGCGGGCCGCCGCGGACGCCGTACGTCTCCGCGTCCGTTCCGTTCCGTGGAAAGGCCCTCCATGATCGTCGTCTCCGCGCGGGTGCCCGACACCGGCGTGCGCCGCCTCGCGGCAACCCTCTACGGCTACACGTTCCTCACCGACCTGGTCCTGCTCTATCCGGTCTACGCGCTGCTGTTCAGCGACACCGGACTGTCGATCGCCGAGATCTCCACGCTCTTCGTCATCTGGTCGACGGCGAGCATCCTGCTGGAGGTGCCGTCCGGGGCGTGGGCCGACGCCGTCTCCCGCCGCCTGCTGCTCTGCCTCGCACCCCTGCTCGCCGGCGCCGGCTACGCCCTCTGGGTGGTGGTCCCGTCGTACCCGGCGTTCGCCGTCGGCTTCGTCCTCTGGGGGGCCGCCGGCGCGCTCAGCTCCGGCGCGCTGGAGGCGCTGGTCTTCACCGAACTCGACCGGCTCGGCGCCGCCGGCCGCTACGCCCGCACCATGGGTCGCGCCCGGACGGCCGGGGTGCTCGGCGTGCTCGCCTCGGTCGGCCTCGCCGGGCCGGTCCTCGCCGTCGGCGGGTACCCGGCCGTCGGGGCGGCCAGCGTGCTGACCAGCCTGCTCGCCGCCGCCGTCGCCACCCGCCTGCCCGAGCACCGCGGCCCGTCCGCCCCCGCCGACCTGCCGGTCCCCGCCGGTTCGCCCGGCGCGTCCGGGTCGCCGGTCGTTGCCGGGTCCACCGCGGACGACGGTGACGACCTCGGCTGGCTGGCGAGCCTGGGCGCCGGGCTCGCCGAGGCCCGCGCCGACCCGCGGGTACGCGCGGCGGTGCTGCTGGTGCCCGCGGTGACCGCCATCTGGGGCGCCCTCGAGGAGTACACCCCGCTGTTGGCCCGGGACACCGGCGTGCCGGGGTCGACCGTGCCGCTGCTGCTCCTGCTCATCTCGGCCGGGGTCACGCTCGGTGGCCTGCTCGCCCCGGCGGGGGAGCGCCTGGTCAGCCGCGGGTACGCCGTGCTGCTGGGCGCCGCCGCGCTGGCGTTGGCCGTCGGGGCGGGCCTGCGGCATCCGGTCGGTTTCGCGCTGCTCGGCGTCGCGTTCTGTGCCCTGCAACTGGCCACGGTCCTCGCCGACGCCCGCCTCCAGGCGCGGATCACCGGACCCGGTCGGGCGACGGTCACGTCCGTGGCCGGGATGGCCACCGGCCTCGCCATCATCGCGGTCTACGGCGGGTACGCCCTGGTGGCCGGGGCCGCCGGCAACGCGGTCGCCTTCGTGGCGGCGGCCGTGCCGTACCTGGGGTTGGCGCTCTGGCTGCTCATTCGGCGGCCTCCGGCGCCGGCACGGCGGGCCGCTCCCGTCGGTGTCGACGGTTAGCGTGGGCCGATGACCATGAGCTACGACCGCTGGTGTGCCGAGATCGTCGCCCAGAGCGACCTGCTCCGGTCGCACCTCGACGGGGCCGATCTGACCACCCCGGTGTCCACCTGCCCGGGCTGGAACGTGGGCCAGTTGGTCCGCCACCTCGGCGGCGGCCAGCGGTGGGCGGCCGACATCGTGCGGACCCGGCCGACCACCCCGCCGTCGGACGCGCACTTCCGCGACCTGTCCCCGTACGCCGACGAGGACCCGGCGGTGGTCGGTCCCTGGCTGGTCGAGGGGGCGGCCGGGCTCGCCGACGTGCTGACCGCCGCCGGTCCCGACGCGCCGGTGTGGACTCCGCTACCGGCGGCGGGCACCCCGTTCTGGGCGCGCCGGTTCGCGCACGAGACGCTGATGCACCGGGCCGACGCCGCCCTCGCCCTGGGCGTGGACTTCGCGGTGACGCCGGAGCTGGCGATCGACGCGATCGACGAATGGATGGAGCTGGGCTCGCTGCCGCAGATGTTCGACTTCCACCCGCACCGGCGGGAGCTGCTCGGTCCGGGCCGCACCCTGCACCTGCACGCCACCGACGTGCCCTCCGAGGCGGGCGCGGAGTGGCTGGTCGACCTCACCGGCGACCTGCTCGCCTGGCGTCGCGCCCACGAGAAGGCCGCCGTCGCCGTCCGCGGGCCGGTGGCCGAGTTGCTGCTGCTCGTCTACGGCCGGCTGCCGGTCGACGAGGCCGGGGTGGAGGTCCTCGGCGACGCCAAGCTGCTCGACTTCTGGCTGGAACGGGTCAGCTTCGGCTGACCGTGAGAGTCGGGGGTCAGTCGGGCAGCGCGTCGAGGTAGACCCACCGGCCGTCCTCCCGGACGAAGCGGCTGCGCTCGTCGAGGGTGCCCGGCCGGCCCGCCGCGCGGTAGTGCGCCCGGAACTCGACCGTGCCCGTGCTGTCGAACAGGCCGCCCCGCTCGGTGTCCACGATCTCCAGGCGGGTCCACTGCTCGCCGGGGTCGAGCCGCAGCCGGGCCGGGCGGGTCGAGGAGTGCCAACTGCGTAGCAGGTAGTCGGCGTCGCCGACGGCGAAGGCGCTGAACCGGGACCGCATCAACGCCTCGGCCGTGCCGGCCGTGCCCTCGCCGCGGTGCACCGGGCCGCAGCAGTCGGCGTACGGGAGGCCGGTGCCGCACGGGCAGGGCCGGTTCGGGTCCTCGGCCGCGCGCCGGCCGGTTGCTCGTTTCGCCACGAGGCCCATCCTGCCGCAGCGAGCCTCGTCGACGGCCGCCGGTAGCCGGCTCCGGGTACAACGAAGGGCCGGCCCGTGAGGGCCGGCCCTTCGTTGGTTGTGCGCACCCGTCAGGAGGTGGTGTAGCCGCGGGTGGCGATCCAGTCGGCGAGGTTGTCGAC
>NZ_JBAKHO010000039.1:0-52574 GCF_036902735.1 Micromonospora lacuserhaii
AGGTCAAACCCCCAGCCTTGACCGGCCCCGCTCCTTCATGGATGACACAGAGGGGAGCCAGATGTGCGCGTCGGCTCATCCATCGCCGTCGCCATCAGGGTCTACGGGGAGTGACTGAGCGGCCATGCGCTGATCGCGCCATCAGCAGTTCGCCGCCAGCGACACCCCGTGGTCGCGAAGCCGGCGAGCAGCCACTACCACCCGGGACAGCGACGCGGGTGGTAGAAGTTCCGGGTGCGGTGCACCACGGAAGCGAGCGCACCCGCCCGGCCCGAGCTGTCGCCACGCGCGTCCGCCGTCGGCTACCCCGCCGCGAGCCGGCCCGCCGCCGCCGTGGCGACCATCCGCGCGTACGGCTCGTCCCGGTCGGGCGAGAACATCACGGTGCCGACCAGGTCGCCGACCCGGACCACCGCGACGAGCGTCACGATCGGATCGGCGGCAAGCGTCTCACCCTCGTAATGCCACTGCTCCTCGCGGACGAGCAGCGCCTCGTCCCCGGCGAAGCCGGTGCCCACGACGGTGAACCTGCGGGGCGCCGGACTTCCGGGCGCGGTCGACGGTGTCGCCGTGCCGGCGCAGGTGGCCAGCACGTGACGTACGTCGTCGAGCGCCCGCGGGCCCCACCCGCCCGCATACCGGTGCAGGTGTTCGTAGACGTACCCGGCCGAGCCGGTGGCGTACCCGGTGAAGTCGAGGTCCGCCTGCCGGCGCAGCGACTGGTAGTCGGAGCTGCGGTAGGCCGCGCACAGATCAACCCAGCGCCATGTGTCGCCGGAGAACGGCTCGCTGGGCAACTGCTTCCGCCACGCACCCGGCCCGAGATCCGCTGGCCGGAGCATGAGGGTGCCCAGGTCCGCCACGCCGGGGTCGGGCCTGCCGCTGCCGTTCGGGCTCGGCGGGGCGCTCGTTGCCGGGGTCGTCGGGCTCGGCGCCACGCTCGGCGACCCGGTGCCGCTCGGCGCCACGGTCGTCCGGCTGGCGCCGGGGGTTGGCGAGCCGTCGCCCGGCCCGAGGTTCGCGGCCCAGCCGGCCCCCGCACCCGCCACGGCGACGACGGCCAGGCCGGCGAGGACCGCCTGGCGCTGCGAGCGCTGCCGTCCGCGTCGGCGGACCGCCTCGGGAAACGCGAACGGCGCCGGCGGCTGCTGCCCCTGCAGCGGCGCGAACGTGCTCTCGAATCCGTCAGACATTGTGCGCCTCCGAAGGTGTCGCCTCGAGCAGGTTGGCGAGCGCTCGCCGGCCGCGGGACAGTCGGGCCTTCACGGTGCCGTCGGGCACGCCGGTCTCTCGCGCCACCTCGGCCACCGGTAGGCCGACCAGGTGGTGCAGCACCAGGGCGGTCCGCTGAGCGGGCGGCAACTGGGCGAGCGCGCGGACCAGCGCGACGCTGTCCGGGTTGGGGCCGGGCACGTCCTGCGGCGGGCCGGCCCGACGGTAGGCATGCAGCGCCGAACGGGCCCGCCGCCAGCGACTCACCGCGACGCGGCGGGCGACCGTCCGTACCCAGGCCTCCGGATCGGCGTACTCGCCGACCGTCGACCACCGCTGCCAGGCCCGGGCGTACGCCTCGTGCACCACGTCCTGCGCCTCGGCGGCGTTGCCCGTGAGGGCGTACAGGCAGTCGTAGAGCCGCTGCCTGCTACCTCGGTAGAACGCGTCAAAGCTCTCCTCGCCTGACATGCGTCCCCTCCCTCCCCGCCGGGTCGTACCCCTAGTCACGCCGCACCCCCGCCGGCGGTTGCCTGCCGGGCAGTGGTTTCGGTCTGGAGCTGGCGGGGGGGTACGCAGTGTTCCGGAAGCACGGACAAGGAGCTCATCCGGGGTGGCGCGTCGACGGGCCGCGGCCGCGCGGTAACCGCCACGACCGCGTGGTGAAGAGCGGATGGTCGGAGGCGCGAATCTGTCGGCGGCTTCCTCGGTGGCGAGCTCGGATACCCCGGCCAACCCGAGGCCTTCGCGCGCAAGATGCGCGAGATCCTCGACGGCGACAGCTGACGCAGTGCACTCCGCCTCGCCGTCGATCTGCCGGGCCGGCAACACCGCTCCCGCTTGTATCCAATCGCACTTCGTTGGCTGTCGGCCTGACGACACCACGCTGGACGCCGGTGCCCGCCAGGCGGACTTTGTCAGTACACGATGCGTACACAAGGGCACGCTCACTGCGGTCGAGGAGCATCGAAATGTCCGACATCGAGGTGAAATCCTATCGCTACCTGCGAACGGCGATGGTCGCTTTGCTGCTGGGCCTAGGAGCAGCGGTCGTATACCACAGCCTGCAAGCGGGCGCTTTCCTCGCATCCGTTAGTGCCTACTACTACACCCCTGCGCAGACGATCTTCGTCGGCGCCCTCATCGCTCTCGGAGCCTGCATGATCGCTCTGAAAGGGACGAACGAGGTCGAAGACGTATTCCTCAACCTCGGCGGCATGTTTGCGGCCGTGGTCGCGATCGTTCCCACGTCGCGCGGCGCGGACTATAGGACGGCGGTTCGTGCCTGCGAGCAGGCGGACAGTCCGGCGCTCGAAAGGCTGGACTGCCCCACGGTCCGGACGTTGGCCGAGGCCACCAAAGCGAACGTCGAGAACAGCACGGTTGCTCTGCTGTTTGTGGGCGCGCTGGCTCTCCTCGCCGCCGTGCTCTTCTACTCGTTGAAAGACCGGAGGACGCCTGGGGCAAAGTTCCCTCGGTGGGCATTCGTGGCGACGTTGGTGGTGTACGGGGGCTGTGCCGGTGCTTTCGCAGCGTCAAGGGCATGGTTTATCGACAACGCCCACTACATCGCCGCCGTCGGTCTGCTTGCGTGCATCATCGTCGTGGCGGTGGCCAACGCACTTCGACGCGACCAGGGGCGGCAGGAGACTCTAAACGCCGTTCCCGGGGCGCTAGCCCGCTCCACGGATTTCTACGCATGGTTCGCGCGGATCCTGCTAGGGGCTGCCGGCGTAGGCATCTTGCTGTGGCTTGTCGGCTGGATCAGCCTGTTCCTGCTCGAGATCGTCGTCGCCGCGTTCTTTGCCGTGTTCTGGATGGTGCAGACCATCGATCGGTGGCGCGACGAGCCCCGGCCCGATGGCGGTGATCCTGGAGAGCTGTCACCCAGGACAGCGCAACGGTCCAGCCCAGGCAGCCGACGTCCTGAGCACGACCAAACTGACCGGACAGTTGGACGGGCTTAGCCTCGAGAATTCGCGCCTGACGCCGGTTCCGTCCGCCCGGCAGATTTGATCGCTGTTGATGTATGCAGTTCTGGTTCTGGCATCGAGGCGGTCGTCCTTCAAACCCCCGCCGAAGACGCCGCTACCTGGCTTCCACAGATGTCTTGAGCAGGGCGGCGCTGTGGCGATGGGTCTCCGAGTACGCGGGATGCCACCATGGTCGGTGAAGTACGCCCGGCGCACACAGTTGCCGTAGGGCGCGTCACCGACAGCGCACAGGCACAGGTGCCGGAGCGCGTCCAGGTCGACCGTCGACAGCATCGTGTCCCGCTGCGCCAGCGTCAGCACGTCGTCCAGAGCGGAGAGCCGACCGGCGTCGGCGGCCGGACCCGGCCGCGGCATTCGGCCGCCGTCGGTGAGACCGAGCACGACTTCGATGCCCGCGTACGTCTGCAGGTAGCCACCGCGTACCCGGCTGTACGTCTTGGCCGCTCGGCCGACGTCGATGGCGTCGGCGCGGTCCAGCGTCGGCCGGATGGTGTTGACGCCGTGCTCGCCGAAGCCGCCGCGGGGCTGACGCCACAGTGACGGATTGCCGACACCCGTCCCTCTTCACGGGCTCAGCGGCGCAGGCGGCGGGTGCAGGGGCCGTCGTGGTCGGCGCGGAGCAGGCAGCGCCGGCCGCCGGGCATCAGCAGGTCGCAGAAGACCCGATGGCGTACGTTCTGGTCGTCCTCGGCCGACACGGTGGTCTCCCCCGGGTCGGTCTGCGGCAGGACGAGCAGCCAGCGGCCGACCACCCGGGCCAGGCGCTGCGCGGCGGGCAGGTCGTTCGCGACGACCGGCAGGTGGATGACGTACCGCTGGGTCACCGGGTGCGTCCCCGGGCGTCGCGGGCGCGGGCCTGGTCGGACTGCCAGCGGCGCAGCGCGTCCTTGACGACGGCGGTCTCCCGGCGGCTGGCGGCCAGGGCCGCAAAGACGGCGGCCAGATCGCCGGCGACGCGGTCGAGGAAGGCGTACACGTCGTCGGGCGCCAGGCCGCGGCGTCCGAGCCCGGCCGGCTTGAAGCGCCGCTCGCGCACCTGCCACGGCAGCAGACTGGTGTACGCGAAGGAGCGGTAGGTCGCTGCGCTCCCCCGGGCCGATCGCTGGTTGTGGACGCTCATCTGCCGGCTGCCTCTCTCGTGGACTGGAAGGGGTGGGACCGCCCGCCCTCCCCGCGCGTGCGGGCCCACCCCGCCCTGCCACCGCAGCTTCGATCAGCGGTACGGCACCAGGTCTTGGTAGTCATCCTGTGACGGTGTGCAGCGGAGACGCAACGTTCCACAGCAGAATTCTTGCCAGAGGCATTGACTTTCTTTACCGCTACCGGTAGCTGTTACATGGCCACTTAACGCAGTGTTGCGGGATGGAATCAGGGAGTTTTCGGGTGACAGAGGACGTCGGATCGACCGTGCCGCGGCGACAGCTCGGGCGGCTGCTGCGGCAGTTCCGGACCGAGGCAGGGGTGACGCTGGACGCCGCCGCCGAGGCGCTCGAATACAGCCGGCAGAAGATCTGGCGGATCGAGAGCGGCCTCGGGCCGGTGCGGGTGCTCGACGTCAAGGCGATGTGCGAGCTTTACCACGTGTCGGCGGAGATGACCGAGGCGATGCGTGGGCTGGCGGCCGAGACGAAGTCCAAGGGGTGGTGGCACGCGTACGGGGACGCGGTGCCGAGCTGGTTCGAGCTGTACGTGGGGCTGGAGTCAGCTGCCGCCAGGCTTCGCCGCTACGACGAGTCCCTGATCCCCGGGCTGCTCCAAACCCGGCAATACGCGCAGGTCATCTATCGGCTTGATCGACCCACCTCTAGTGAAGAGGACCGGGAACGAGCCGTCGAGGTCAGGCTGCAACGGCAGTCCCTCCTGCAGCGGCGACTTCCAGCGGCTCCACGGGTGGAGCAGATCCTCTCCGAAGCAGTTCTGCGACGGGTCGCCGGTGGGGCGGCGGTCATGACGGCCCAGCTCCGGCGCCTACTCGAAGTAGGCGATCTGGCGAACGTGTCAGTCAAGATCCTTCCGCTGTCCGCCGGGCCGCCGCCGGGGGCGGTCGCCGGCTCCTTCGTGATCCTCGACTTCCCCGCCACCAAGGGCGGCCGCGCGGCACCCGAACCGTCTGTCGTCTACAGCGAGTCGCTCACGGGAGCGCTTTACCTCGACAAGCCCGATGAGCTGCGCGCCTACGAGGACGCCTGGAAGGGCGTAGCAGCCTTGGCGCTTAGTGAGGGAGAATCCAGAGACATGATCAAAAGGATCGTCGGGGAGCTACAGCATGACTGACCTGACCGGCGCCATCTGGCGCAAGAGCACACGCAGTGGCGGCAACGGTGGCGACTGCGTCGAGGTCGCCGACAACCTTCCCGGCATCGTCGCCGTACGCGATTCGAAGGACCCGGCCGGCGCCATGCTCGTCTTCACGCCCTCGGCTTGGTCAACGTTCGTCGCCGCGACCCGCGCCCGTCCCACCGACTGGCCGCTGACGATCACCACCTGACGGGTTCTTGCGTTCGCCGCCAGATGCGGGCCCTCTCCCGCCGGCGCTGACGGGCGAGCACGGAGCGCCACCGGTTGGTAACGTGACGACGGTTCGCGCCGGCAAGGGTTCCCGGGAGGATCGCATGTGGACGGATGAGGCCGCGCTGGATGCGGCGGAACGCCGGCTCGGCCAATGGGAGTCCGACCTGGCCGAGCGGGCGGCGCGGGCGAAGAGCCTGTCGACGCGGGTCCAGGCGCTGACCGGCACCGCCACCAGCACCGACCGAGCCGTCACCGTCACCGTCGATGCCACCGGCGGGCTATTGGACCTGCGGCTCGACGAACGCGTCCGGCAGCACTCCGCCGCGCACACCGCCCGGCTGATCCTGGAGACCACCCGCGCCGCGCGGGCCGACCTGCTTCGGCAGGTCACCGAGGCGACCACCGGCACACTCGACCGGGACGACCCGACCGGCCAGGCCATCGTCGAGTCGTACCGCAGTCGCTTGCGGCCCGACCCGGGCGAGGCCCATGCCTGACGGCATCCTGGTCGACCCCGACGACCTGACCCGGCACGCAGCGCGCCTCGACCGCAGCGCCGACAGCCTCGACACCGCCAAGCAGGCCGGCCAGCACATCCAGCTCAGCGACGGCGCGTACGGGCAGTTGTGCGTCATCGTGCCGGTGCTGCTCGACGGCCTCCAGCGGACCCTCGTCGCCGGCATCGGCATCGCCGCGTGGTCGGTGCGTGACACCGCCGGCCGCTTGCGCACCAGCGCCGACAACTACCGGCGCACTGACGACCGCGCCGAGCGGCAGCTCCGCCAGGCCGGGGACCGGCGGTGACGGCCAACCCCCTCGTGGCCACCGCGGCCGACACCGCACCCACGCCGTGGGCGGGAGTGTGGATCTGCGAGGACATCGAACTCATCGCCCAGGGCATCCGCACTGGCAGTTGGATCGACGGCAGTCTCGGCGTGGTCAGCGCCGGCCTCGACGCCCTCGCCTTCGTCTCCGACCCGGTCGGCGCCCTCCTGCAGTACGGCATCGCGTGGCTCATCGAACACGTCAAACCCCTCAGCGAAGCCCTCGACTGGCTCGCCGGCGACCCGGCACAGATCACCGCCCACGCACAGACCTGGCGCAATGTCGCTGTTTCCCTGCGCGAAGAAGCAGCCGAGCTGGCCGCCGCCGTCCGCACCGACGTCGCGAGCTGGGGCGGCAGCGCCGGCCCCGCCTACCGCGGCTGGGCAACAGAACAGCACCAGGCCATCACCGGACTCGCCCAGGGTGCTGACACCCTCGCCGCCGCCACCGAGGGCGCCGCCGGTCTCGTCGCGGCCGTCCGGCTCCTCGTCCGCGACGCCGTCGCCGCCTGCGTCTCCCGCCTCATCGTGTACGCGGGCGAACTGGTCATCACCGGCGGGTTCGCCGCGCCGCTGGTGGTGGAACAGGTGACCACGTTGGTGGCGTCGTGGGGCGCGCGGATCGCGCGGCTGCTGCGGGGGTTGCTGGCGAGCTTGCGGCGGCTGATGCCGGAGATCCGCCGGCTCGGCGACCTCATCGAAAAGCTGAAGCAGGCTCTGGGGCGACTGCTGGCTACCGGGTCACGGGACGCACCAGGGCCATCGCCAGCAGAGAAGGGTCCACCTTCCCGAGAACACGGGCAGGGACCCGACTTCGACCCGGGCACGCAGAAGGGGCCGCTCGGGGCAGCTTTCCGCCCCGGGGTCGAGGATCCACGCAGTCTGTTCGAGCCGAAGGAACGGGCTATCGCTGATCGAGTTGCCGGGGACGGCGACATGGTGCACCCAAGAGAACGGATAGATGATCTTTACGGCATCAAAAACCCTGACGCGATGGTCAGATCCGGCCCCGAGGATCCCGGGGTGGTGACCGAGTTCAAGACTCTCGATGGGTCCAGCAGCGAAGCAGTCCGCCGTAACATCTTGACCGCTGGCAAGCAGGTCGCTCAGACGGGCGGAGGCGACTTGATCATCGACGGACGCACGGCCGGACTGAGCGAGGAGGACGCGCGGAGAGGCTTCGCGCGCGCACTCGGGCAACATCGACAACACGGAAGCAGCCTGCCCGAGCAGGTTCGTATCATTCTCGGTGACAACCGAATCATCACCCTTCACGAATAGTCACGGTGCCTTCATGTCCACCCTGGAACACATATTCATCCACACGCAGGACTCACCCGAAGACGTCGCCGCCCGGATCTCCTCCGCCCTGGGCATGAAGACCTCGACCGGCCCCGACAACGGGATCTACCTGGGCCGCCCGGCTGAGGCGGACCCGGAGAAGGAGGTGGGAGGCGAGGTCGCTCGCAATTACCTGGCGTATCCGTCTGAAATCCCAGAGGAGCAGTCCCTCCTCGACGCATACGAGATCCTCTGGGATTTCGGATACACCGGCCGCAAGCGCGATGTCCAACTGACGGAGGCCCGCCGCGCCTTCGAGCAGCTCTCCGCAGCACGGATGTGGCCGGCGGTGTTGGTAGCTGGGCTCGACACCCTAGTCGCGGCTTGGGACCCCGTCCTCGGACTCACCTGGTTTCCGCCGGGCACCACGCCAGATGCCAACGACCGCAGCGCCTGGCAAGGCTATCTCGCTCAGCTACGCAGGTAGAAGGTGCTGATGACCGAATTCCGGCTGCAACGGTGCTGGTGTACGTCAACGCGCCGCTCGTTTGCCGAACACACCTCCCTGACCGATCAAACCCACGACCCCTACGCGTGCGGCGCAAGAGGCTCATCGGCGGGCACTCAGGCTATGAACCCCCAAGACGCGGGCCCGGCGGGCGGTCAGAACGGCAGGACCGGTTACAGAGCGGGGTGCCAGCCGTGCCGAGCGTTTCACTCTCGATCACCACTCCGAACGCTGGCTCCGTCTAAGCAGCCAGATTCACGATGCGGCTCCCTCGTCAAGGTCGGTGCTGGCTGACTCTGCCGCTATCGCCTCGGCTATCCACACTAGGTTCCCCTCATCCCGGATGAACCAGCGGGCTGGCCCTTGCACCGCAACCGGCGCCCCCGCCCACTCGGCCAAAGCATACATTTTCTTTACAAGCCCGGTGGGGGAATACCTCTTGCCGTCGAAGGACCAGACCAGCGGCTTCGACCGGTTGTTAACCCACGTGGCGATGCCACGTCGAGAATCCTCCGCCAACCATTTCTCTAGCGCCAGCCGCTCCGGTCCCGTCTGGGCCTCGAAAACCAACTGCGTGCTGTCCTTGATCCGTCCCGCGTCTACGATCAAGGGCACCGAGTTGGCTCGGCGCGCAGTTCGCTGCCGCGGGACCGGTACATATTCTACCGGCAGCTCAGGAACACGCGCGTCGGACTCGATCAATTGAATCACCTCGGCCACCAACGATCGCACGCGATCCGCCGACGAGAAAGTGCCGGCAATGAAGCTATTTTTTCCGTAATTCTTGTCGACCTCATAAATCATCCATTGGATCGCCCGATTTGTAAGGCCGGGCACTTGGTCGAGGACAGGACGCCAGTCGACGTCCGGATCCTCCACCCCCTCTCGGCCCAACTGCCGGAAGATGATATGGGCGACAATGAGCGTCGACTGCTCGGCGATGGCAGCCGCTCGCCCCTCGAGCCGGGCGGTGATCTCGTGCAGGGAGTCGCGCACTTCGCGGAGCAGCAGAACGGAGCGCCAAATCTGTACCGCCGTCGGTCGCTCACCGAAAAGCAGGTTGTAGGCGCCGGCTGCACCCTCCTCCCAAAGGAGATCTTCGTTCTGGCGGATCCGGGTGGCAAGATCGGCGTTGGGATGGGCGCAGGCCAGCGCCACTGCCGCCTCCCGGACCGTGCAACCGCTCTCCGGCGATGGTTCGAATTCGCTACGCCGGATCGCGTAGGTGAGGCCCAATGTGAGACGGAAGTCTTCGCGAATCTCAATCTGGACTCGATCCAGCGCGACGAAGTCCCGGCGCTCGATATGGTTCTGCGTGTTCGTCGACTTGGTTATCTCGTTGCTGGTGTCCGATTCGCCGCTCTCGATGATGCGGATCCCGACTGTGGCTTGCCCTGCGGCCTCGCTGTCTGCGCGCATCGCCGAGGCTATCGACGCCACTGTTTGGGCTCCGTTGATGATGCTGGCGTTGCGCACATCGACTCTGGCGACACCGTGCGGAGCGCTCCGGCTTACGGGTGTGATCTTCAGCGAGTCGCAGAGCATCGTGATTCCGTTGTTCCGGTACCAGAAACTGTGCGGGTCGTCGACCAGGGTGCGTTCGATGTCGGCGTTCACAGGAGTGACGCCAAGCGACTCCCGGATGTTCTTCCGAAACAACTGGTCGCCGTGGTGTGCATGCCATTCTGCGACCTCGGTGACTCCCACGATCCCGTTGGCAGCCCGCATCGGGGTGCTGACGTCGAACCATCGGTCCAGCGTGAGGGATAGGTCGATGGGCACCGGATCGGCACCGCGCCTGACCAGCTCCCAGATCTCCGGTAGGTAGAGGATCTCGTAGTCGAGGTATGTGCCGTGCCTATTGAAGCTGTCGCGTAACTCGTCCAGCCGATTCCTGACATTGTCGTGGACAGGGTCACGCCGCATCAATGCAAGCACGAGAGTTACTTTCAACTGCGGGCTGAGCCAGATCGCCGCCAACTGCGCAGTGTGCGCCCGCAGCTTGGCGTTGAAGCGGTCGAACGAGCGCTGATCGATACGTACGAGGCCGTCGGCCATCGTCATGACGTCGGCCTCGCCGAAGCGTGCCGCGCCTTTGTCACTCCACTTAGACTGGATGAGCCAGACACGGGGAGACACGTCACTGATGGCTATCGCGTCGATGCCGAAGTCCTGACCGCCGTCCGTCACCATGGTGGCGGCGCGCTCCGCATCGCAGTTCATGCGATCCCGTGCGATAAGCCCGGCGAGAGATCGTGAGGCAAGGTTTGCGGCTCGTTGCGCGGGATCCGGGTGGGTAAAGCTACCATTATCAAGCCAAGGCTCAAAGTCGCGGACGATGGAGGCGCGGATGATGCCGATCTGCCGGGATTCATCAGGGAGAGCGGGCATTGAGCAAACCCTTCATGAGAGATATTTTCAGTGCCGTGTGAGACTAAGCGTCGTTCTAGTCGCCTTTAGGTCACCCCAGTTTCTACCCGCCCGTACCAACAAGGCGTCCAAGGTGGACCAGTAGATTCTCTACGTCCACTGCAGCTGGCGAGTTTCTCCCGTGCAACTCGCGTATGTCCGACAACAATTCGCCGAGCTGACGCTGCGCGTCCGCCAGCTCACCTACTCCAGCGGTGAGCATCGCAATCTGCTGACGCAAATCGAGGAGGTGCGGTGAGTCCGGCGGCATGAGCCTCCGCCCCTCGCTGTGCAATGCGCGCAGCTCGGCCAACGCCATGCTGCCCTGGCCCAGTTCCGCCTGGCACACCGCTGCCTGCTGGCGGCAGTGCCATATCAGCTCCTGGTCTGGCATCGGGCGCTCGGACAGGTCGGCGACGAGACGGGTGAATTCCGGAAGCGCCTGTCGGTAGGCACCGGCGAGGACGTAGAGGTTGGCCAGGTTCAGCCGCAGCTCCAGGATCCTCGGCTGCTTGGCCCCGTGCCCCTTCCTCACCGGCCGGAGCGCGGTTTCGAGCAGCTCGGCTGCCTGGGTAAACCGCTCCTCCTCGGCCAGCTCCCACGCCCGTTCCTCGACCTCCGCCAACTCATCGAAGGAGGGCACGTCGATGACCTCCGGAGCGTTGCGGGGCCGCACCACATCGATCTTCGTGGGGGCGAGGGGCGCCCGGGGCGGCAGCGGTCCGAAGGGATACCGGTACGGCATGGTCGGATCGACCGGTTGACCCTCCGCGACCGTCATCGCCAGGTCGGCGGCAAGTTCCGGCTCCACGGCACCGAAGGGCATCAGGATTTCGTACACCTCGGAGGCGGACCGGGGACGGTGCTGCGGGTCCTTGGCGAGCATCCGCACGACGAGCTGCACCAGCGCGTCGGGCACGCCGGCGCGGTGGTCCGTGACCGAAGGGACCGGGTCGTTCATGTGCCGGTGCAACATGCCGAGCGGGTTGTCCGCCCGGTAGGGCGGGCTGCCGGTCAGCAGCTCGAACAGCACACAGCCGAGCGCGTACAGGTCGGCCCGCGGGCCCACCGTGCTGTTCAGCGCCTGCTCGGGCGCCATGTAGGTCGGGGTGCCGAGGGTGTGGCCGGTGGCGGTCAGCCGGGGTACGTCGGCGGGGCCGAGGAGCGCGGCCACGCCGAAGTCGAGGACCTTGACCGATCCGGCGGGAGTGACCATCAGGTTCTGCGGCTTGAGGTCACGGTGCACCAGCGAGGCGGCATGAGCCGCCGCCAGCACCGAGCAGATCTGGGCCCCGATCGCCGCGGCCCACGGCACGGAGAGCCAACCGCGTTCGGCGATCAGGTCGGAGAGGACCATGCCGGGCACGAGCTGCATGACGATGTAGATATCGTCGCCCTGGACACCGACATCATGGACGCTCGGCACACCGGGGTGATCGAGCCGGGCCGTCACCCGCGCTTCCCGCATGAACCGTTCGACCGCGTTCTCCCGCTCGCTTTCCGGAATGGAGACCTTGCGGAGGAACTTGATGGCGACAGGTCGGTCGAGCTTCTCGTCGAAGCCGGCCCACACCTCGCCCATGCCGCCGTGGCCAACCGGATACGTCAGCTCGTACCGGTCGGCGACGCGCTCCTGCGCCCGCATCAAGCCCCCACTGTGCGTCGCGGTCACTTACAGTTGCCAATGTTGCTGGGACTGGCTGCTCAGGCAATGCCCTTGCGCCGGCGGATCATCTGGTACGCCTGCCGGCGCGCGAACTGGTTGAGCTGGGAGCGCAGGCTCTCGTCGTCGAGGTAGCGCTGCATCAGCTTGCCGTTGTCGTCGTGCCGGGACAGGATCACGTCCTCGATCCGCTTGTCGCAGACCACGCCGAAGTTGCTCTCGTCATTGACCATGGCGGCGGCCTCGAGGGTGCCGTCCTCGGCCAGGGCGACGATCTGCTGCTCGACCCAGACCTTGTCGGACTCGCCCAGCCCGATGCCGAACTTGTCGTTGAACGCGTCGATCAGCTCGGACAGCACCACCTTCTCCAGGTCGTGCTGCTTGCCCGCTCCCCCGCCGACGAAGCCAGGGAGCATCTGCTCGCCCTCGGGCGACAGCGATGCGTCGTGTTCGCCGGTCTTGCTGACCCGCAGGTGGGTCAGCTCCACCTCGCCGATGTCAACGGACGGGTCCTGCCGGCGGGGCAGCCGGTTGAGCAGCGCTCGCCCGTAGAGGTAGAGCCGTTCGAGGTCCTCGTCGTGGTAGGGCACGACCTGGCTGAGGAACGCGTACATCCGGGTGTAGTCGCGCAGCGCGGACCGGAAGCCGTCCGCGGCCTCCGGGTCGTGGGCGGCCAGGGCGGTGAAGCGCTCGACGGCCGGCTCGGTGAAGCGGTAGAGGGCGGCGTGCGCCCGCTGGAGGGCGGTGTCGCTGGTCGCCTTCTGTTCCGCGGCGAGCAGCGCGTCGGCGTACGCCTGCATCTCCGAGTCGACCAGAACCGGGTAGCCCGTCACCGCGTTCTGGGCGGTGTAGAGCAGGTTCGGGTCGGTGGGGGTGGTGGCGGCGGTTTCGAAGTACGGCTTGAACTGCTCGGCGATGTCGCCGGCCTCGTTGACGAAGTCGAGGACGAAGACGTCACCCTGGGCCTTGAGCGGGTGGGTGCGGTTGAGCCGGGACAGGGTCTGCACGGCCGCGACGCTCTTGAGCAGCTTGTCCACGTACATGGTGGTGAGCAGCGGCTGGTCGAAGCCGGTCTGGTACTTCTCGGCGACGACCAGGATCCGGTACTCGGTGTCCTGCTTGGCGTGCGGCGTGCCGGCGTGCTTGTCATCGGCAGCGGTGTAGGCGAACCGCTCGGGCAGCTCACCCTCGCTGAACCCGTTGACCCGCGCCTCGGTGTGCTCGACGCCGTCGACCTCCAGGTCGCCGGAGAACGCGACCAGGGAGTCGCAGCCGACGTAACCCTGCATCTCGACGTACTTCTTGATGGCGGTGTGCAGGCGGACGGCGGCCTCGCGGGAGCCGGTGACCACCATGGCCTTGGCGCGACCGCCGAGGCGCGGCGCGGTGTGCTTGCGGAAGTGCTCGACGATGATTTCGGCCTTCTGCGCCTGCATGGTGGGGTGCAGGCTGGCGAAGCGGGCGAGCTGCGCGCCGGCCTTCTTCGGGTCGACCTCCGGGTCGTTGGGGTTGGCGTTGGCCAGCTTCCAGTACGACTTGTAGGTCACGTAGTTGCGCAGCACGTCGAGGATGAATCCCTCGTCGATGGCCTGCCGCATCGAGTACGTGTGGAACGGCTGCGGGTTGCCGGTGACCGGGTGCGGTGTGCCGAACAGCTCCAGGGTCTTCGGCTTCGGGGTGGCGGTGAACGCGAAGTACGACAGCGTCTCGTGCCGGCCGCGGGCCAGCGCCGACGCGGTGAGCAGGTCGCCCAACTCGTCCACATCGTCGCTGCCGAGCTTGAGCAGCACCTTCTTCAGCGCGGCCGCCGAGTCGCCGGACTGCGACGAGTGCGCCTCGTCGACGATGACCGCGAACCGTTTACCGCGCAGCCCCTGCACCTGGTTGAGGATGTAGGGGAACTTTTGCATGGTGGTGATGACGACCTTGGCCGTCTCGCCCTGTAAGGCGGCGGCGAGCTGGGCGGAGTCCTTGTCGATCCGCTGCACCACGCCGGGCACGTGCTCGAACTGGAAGACGGTGTCCTGCAACTGTCGGTCCAGCACCACCCGGTCGGTGATGACGATGACCTTGTCGAAGACCGGCTCGTTGGGGCGCAGCCCCTTGGCCCGAGCGTCCTCGTCGAGGGAGGGCGCGGTGTGCAGGCTGGAAAGCCGGTGCGCCAGCCAGGCGATGGTGTTCGACTTCCCCGACCCAGCCGAGTGCATGACCAGGTAGTTGTGCCCGCAACCGTTGCGGGCGGCGTGGTCGGTGAGCTGGGTGACCGCGTGCCACTGGTGGTAGCGCGGGAAGATCAGCGCCTTGGATTCCTTGTCGGTGTGCAGGAACCGCCGGACCAGGTCCATCCAGGTGTCCGGGTGCCAGATCTGCTCCCACAGGTAGGAGCTGCGGTAGCCGCTCTCGCCGGTGGGTGGATTTCCGGCGCCACCGGAGACGCCCGGCCCGTCGGAGCCGGTGTTGAAAGGCAGAAACCGGGTCTTCTCTCCCGCCAGCTTCGTCGTCACGAAGACCAGGTCGGGATCCACGGCGAAGTGCACGAGGGTACGCCGAGCGAAGAGCAGTTCCTTCGGCTCGCGCGTCCCCCGGTACTGCTTCTTGGCGTCCTCTACGGTCTGGCCGGTGAGCGGGTTCTTCAGCTCGGCCGTGGCGAGGGGGATGCCATTGACGAAGAGGACCAGGTCGAGGGTGTTGTTGTTGCTGGTCGAGTAGGCGAGCTGGCGGGTGACGGTGAGACGGTTGGCGCGGTAAAGCTTGAGCGCGTCTTCGGTGATGGCGTGAGCGGGCTTGAAGTAGGCGAGGCGGATCAGAACACCCTTGTCCTTGACGCCACGGCGGAGGACGTCGAGTGGGCCACGCTCGTCGATCTGCTTTGCGAGGTATTGAGCGAATTGCCGCTGCGCCTCATCCGGATTGTTACCGTGGTACGCCAGCAGCTTCGCCCACTCGTCGGGCTGGGTGGCGCCGATGAACGCGAACAACTCAGCGGTGTCTAGCCCGCGTTGCCGGTCGTAGTGGCTGGGCGCGCCCTGCAACCAGTAGGAGCTGAGCATGGTCCGCTCGATAGCCCCCTCGAACGATTGCTCCTGGCTTACGAAGCTCATGCCTCCACCCTCCGCGCCGTCGTGACGTCGATCTTGCCCGTCACAGCCGCCGTTATCAACGTCTGCCGGCGCTCCCGCATTAGAAGTAGGCTGCCCTCAATCCTACGAGCTACATGACGGTGTCTTGCATAGATAGATTCAATATCTACCGTTAGAGAAACCCGGAGATCCGACGGGGCTAGAGGCACCGTGATTTCACCAATGTCCTGACCGCGAAGCTTGATTGTCTGACCGGACTGCCCTCGCAATAGCAGCGAGATTTGATCTCTCACCGGACGACTAGCGAGGATGGATGCCGCAAACGACACCGGCCATTCCGGTTGGAGCCGCACGCGGTAAAGTAAGTCACTCAGCAAGAGGCGCCTACCTCCAGTATTGGCGACCGCGGCAATCCCAACCATGGCAGGCGAGCCGCTCCCCCGCGTCAGCAGCAAATCGCCATCATGGATGGCGTAGCGGAGGTCCGGCTCAACGTCTGCCGGAAGCCTTTTGTGTGCCAACGGATTGAAGACCCCGGAACTAACGGCACTCGTCCGCAATACTGCCCAGCTCTCCGGCTCCGCCTCGGCATCCTCGCACTGAGGGCTCCACCCTTGCTCGACACCAGTCCAGATGCGCCGCAAAGGAATGGCTCCACACTCCTCGAACAGACTAGAAACCTTGGACGCAACACTCGCCTCAGCCCGCTCACGCAATAGTCGGACCTGGGATTCCTTTACTTCTTTCAGGCGGTCCATGCGGCTCAGCTCGGAGTCAAGGAAGTTGGCAATTCGCCGCTGCTCCTCAAGCTCCGGCACTGAGACGACCAATCTCAGAATGTCCTCAGGACTCACTCGCTGGTGACTTCTAGTAACAGACTGCACCTGGGCGTCGAGCGATTGACGGGTTTTCTCCGCACAAAGCAGGTAGAACAAGAACCGAGGATCGACGCCGCGTGGCCTCAGGGCTACGAACTCGGTGGATGCAACAACCGGCCTGTCCGAAGTCCTCGCGATAAGAACTCGGCTTTTGCGCGGATTTAGCTTACTAATCAACACCTCGTCGCCTCGAAGGCGAAGCTTCGCAGAACGAATTTCTGCCGCGTCCTCCACCTGCCCGTCGCCCGTCGCCTCGAGCGCTGGGATGCTGTAATGGAAAACCTCAGGGCCAAGATTCATTGGATCCACAACAGATCGCACTTCGGATGCCAGCGACCACAGCGGAACTGAACTCCAACCGCCCATCAACCAGCCACCTGGCCGAGTAGGTTCCGAATCTCCGCCTCAAGCGCCTTCATCTCGCCATCGATCTCCGCCAAGGGCCGCGGTGCCCGGTAAACGTAAAAGTGGCGGGTGAACGGAATCTCGTAACCGATCTTGGTCTTGCTCTCGTCAATCCACGCGTCAGGGACGTGCGGCAGCACCTCGCGCTTGAGGTAGTTGTGGATGTTCTCGTCGAGGGGGACGCTCTCGTTATCGCGCATGTCGACGTCCGGCAGCGGCTTGCCCTTGCGGTCGGTTTGCACCTCCCCCGCCGGGTCGCTGACCGAGAACGCCTCCCACACCGCCTTCTCCACCGCCGCCGGCAACTTCCCGAGCCGGTTCAGCTTCATCGCGAACTCGCCCCGGGCTGCGGACTTCAGCCCAATCAGTGATCTCGCCGCCGCTAGCAGCGACTCCCGCTCCGCGTACTTGAGGACCGCCCGCGCCTCGGCGAGCAGCCCGACCGTCTCCTCGGTGACCTCGAAGCGCAGCCGCAGCGGGCGCTCCACGGTGATCCGCTGGTAGCCGAAGTCGGTGGTCTTGAAGACCTTCACCTTGGCGTGGTGCGGGTGCTCCGGGTTGTCCGCGATGGACAGCGCATCGACGTACGCGCGGGTCAGCTCGGCGATGTGCTCGTCGGTGAGCATTTTGCGCTTGTCGCCGAGGCTCTTGCGCATCTTGGTCCAGTAGTCGCGGCCGTCGAGCAGCACGACCTTGCGCTCGCGGGCCGGGTCCTTGCGGTTGGTGAGGATCCAGAAATACGTGGAGATGCCGGTGTTGTAGAAGAGTTGGTCGGGCAGGGCGACGATGCCTTCGAGGAGGTCGTTCTCCAGGATCCAGCGGCGGATCTCCGACTCCCCCGACCCGGCGGCGCCGGTGAAGAGCGGCGAGCCGTTGAAGACGATCGCGAGGCGGCTTCCGCCGTCCTCGGGGCGCTTCATCTTGGAGATCATGTGCTGGAGGAAGAGCAGCGAGCCGTCGTTGATCCGGGGCAGGCCGGCGCCGAACCGGCCGGCGTGGCCGCGGGCGGCCTCGGCCTTGATGTAGTTCTCGACCTTCTTCCACTCCACGCCGAACGGCGGGTTGGCGAGCATGTAGTCGAAGCGCTCGCCCTCATGGCCGTCCTGGCTGAACGAGTTGCCGTAGGCGATCTTCGTCGGATCGCCGCCCTTGAGCATCATGTCCGAGCGGCAGATCGCGTACGTCTCGCCGTTCAGCTCCTGCCCGTACACCTCGACGGTGGCGTGCGGGTTGTGCTCCTGGATGTGGTCCTGGGCCTCGCTGAGCATGCCGCCCGTGCCGCAGGCTGGGTCATAGACCTTGCGGACGATGCCCGGGGTGACCAGGTCGTCCCCATCGGGCGCGAGCAGCAGGTTGACCATCAGCTCGATGACCTCGCGCGGGGTGAAGTGCTCACCGGCGGTCTCGTTGCTGATTTCGGAGAAGCGGCGGATCAGGTCCTCGAATACGTAGCCCATCTGATGGTTCGACACCACAGCTGGGCGCAGGTCGACGTCGGCAAACTTGGCGACCACCTGGTAAAGCAGCCCGGCCTCGGCGAGCCGGCTGATTTGGGCGTCGAAGGCGTACTTCTCAAGCACGTCGACCGCGCCGGGCGAGAAGCCGCCGATGTAGGCGCGCAGGTTGAGCGCGACGTGGTCCTGGTCACGGAGAAGCTTGCGGAAGGACATCTCGCTGGTGTTGTAGAACGACAGACCGGCGGCCTTGCGCAGCACCGGGTCCATGTTCTGCACGCCCATGTCCTTGAGCTGCTGGTGCCGGGCGAGGACCGCGTCCTTTGTCGGCTCCAGCACCCAGTCGAGCCGACGCAATACGGTCAGCGGGAGGATCACGCGGCCGTACTCCGAGCGCTTGTAGTCGCCGCGCAGCAGGTCGGCCACGTTCCAGATCAAGTCCGCGAGCTCTTGGTGCTTGGTACTCACCAGGTTCCTTTCGATTGCCTTAAGTCAAGCAGTATGGCCGGTGCTCTACAACGCTGTGGTCCCCCGGTCGGGCAAGATGATCAACCGAGCGTCAGCGGGTCGTCGCCCACGGAAGATTCATACTTCGCTAGGCTCCGGTGTATGAGTCGGCGTGTGACGATCTCCGTCCCTGATGACGTGGCCGAGCAGCTGGCCGCCCTCCCGGCCCGCCAGGTTTCCGCGTATGTCACGGAAGCTCTGCGCCGGCGTCGGATATCCGACGACATGCGTGCCGCCTTGCGAGCTGCCGGCCACCGCGAGTTCCCGTACGACCCGGAGGGCGCGATGCGGCGGCTGGCGGCCCGCCAGGTAACGCCGGAGATGCGCGACGCGGCGATCGCCCGCGTGGCGGAGCTGCTGGATTGCCCGGTCGACGAGGTCCGTGCCGACTTCGACCGGCCGAACGCCGCGTGAGCGCACCGGTCTACGTGCTCGACACGGGCGCGCTGATGGCCTATGCCCAGGGCGTTGACGCGGTCGGTGAGGCGGTGGTGGAGGCGGCCGACGCTGGCGCGACGGTGGCCGTGCCGCTGGTTTGCCTGCTCGAGGCGTACAGCCTGCTCGACCATGCCGAGCACGAGTTCCTGCGGATGTTGCGTCGGAACCCGTCCGTCCGGGTCGTCACGCCGGCCCTGCGCGTCGACCGGGCCGACGACTGCCCGGTCATCGGGGGCATGGCGCGGCAGACCGGCCGGCTCGGCGCCGGTCATGCCGCGTTCGTGGCGATCAGCAGCGCTGCGGGCTTCATCACGTCTCGGGCCGATCAGGTCCGCAAGGTGCTCGGCGACGATTGGCCGATCGTCGAGGTCTGACTTCACCGCGTCTCCCGGTCAGGGCGGATTGCTCCCCGGGCCAGGCCGTCGGCGGTGAGCTGGACCAGTTCGGCGCCCAGGGACGCCGCCTGCCGGATCGCCGACTCGAACGCGTCGAGCCGCCGGAACGCCTCTCCGTGCGCCCGCTGCTCGTCCAGCGGCAGCCGCCGCACCTGCGCCCGCCGGATGTCGAACCGCAGCGTCCCGGACAGGCTTGACGCCTGCTTCTCGTTCGCCGACGTCCGCAACTGCCCCGCCAGGAACCACGCATCGAGGGCAGCTGGGTTGGGCCGCAGCAGATGGAGGTTCCGCCCGAGCAGGGCCCCCTCGGCGGTGACCACCCGGGCGGTCAACTGCCGGGCGATCATCGGCACCACCACGTCCCCCACGGCGAGCGGGATCTCCTGCCCGAACCGGTCGTCGATCCGACCGGACGCCTCCGCGCCGGCGAGGACGTCCTGCACGGTGAGCACCGGCGGCCCGTCCGGCGACGCCTCCGACGTGCCGGCCCGGACCGGCCCGATCAACTGCAAGGCGCCGGCGCGCGCCAGCTCGCCGACGGTGAGATACAGGCCTTCCACCCCGTCGGGCGCGGGCGTGACCTGCGGCATCAGCGCCGACAGGTCGCCGACGACGGCGGCCAGCCGCTCTCTGGTGCGTACCAGATGTTCTCCGGTCGCCTCGCCCCCGACGGCGGGTTGCCGGCGGGCGGGGGTGAGGTCGACCTCCTCGTCGAGCAGGTCGATCACCGGTACCGCCCGGGCGAAGCCGACCTCCTCCAGCTCGTCGTCGGGCGCGGCGGTGAAGGCCCGCCAGGCGGCGAGTATCCGCGCGGACAGCGCGCCGAGGTCACCCTCGGCGGCGTCGACGAGCAGCGCCCGGGTCGGCGCAGTCGCGTCGGTCGCGGCCCGCCGCAACACCCACAAATGCAGGGGTACGCCGTGCGGCGCGGCCACCCCCGACGGGAGTGCGATGACGGCGCGCAGGTGGCCCTTGCGCAGCAGCTCGCCGCGGATCCGCTTGCCGGCGCGCCGGCTGGCCACCGTGGGTGGCATCAGCAGTACGGCGTGCCCGCCGACCCGCAGGTGGGCGAGGGCGTGTTGCGCCCAGGCCAGCTCCGGTTCGGTACGTGGGGTGGTGCCGACGATCCAGCGCGGATCGTGCCCGAGTTCCTCGTCGCCCCAGTTGGTGACGCCGAACGGCGGGTGGCAGACCACAGCGTCGACGGCGCGCCCGGCGAACGCGTCGGCGCGCAGCGAGTCACCGACGCGCACCTCCCCCGGTACGTCCCGCAGGGCCAGCCACAGCCCGGCGAGCCGGGCGAGGTCCGGGTCGAGTTCCTGCCCGTACGCGGAGGTGCAGCCGGCGCGGACGGCGGCCCGGAGGATGGCGCCGGAGCCGGCGGCGGGGTCGAGGACGGCGCCACCGCCGACGCCGGCGAGCCCGACCATGAGGTCGGCCAGCTCGTCGGGGGTGGCGAACGGCCGGCCGGGGCCGGGGGCGGAGAACCGTTGCCACAGCTCGTCGAACGCGCGCTGTGGGCCCAGTTCGTCGACCAGGGCGTCGACGTCGGGCAGCAGCGGCGCTAGGTGTGGGTCGGCCTGCCGGGGGTCGGGGCGTTCGCCGCGTTGTCGGGCCAGCAGCAGGGCGGCGACGCCGGCGAGGCCGGCGGCCGGTGAGTCGCTGGCGGCGGCGAGGCGTCGCCAGAGCCGGTCGGCGGCAGAAACCTCTGGGAGCTTGCCCTGGCCGCGCAACCACTGCTCGACCTGGATCAGGTCGAACTCGGGGCTGGCCGGGGTGCCGCCCACCGGGGTGGGGAAGTCGGCGTGCCGTTTGCGCCAGTTGCTGACCGCGGCCCGACCGACCCCGGCGAGCCGGGCGATCTCCGCAGCCGTGATGGTCGGTGTCTCCTGCACCTCCAGAGTGTGTCACACCCGTCAAGCATCATGTGTGTTGACAGCGTTCACAGATGATGCTCTCATTGACGCCGCCACGTCACAGCAGGAGGAAACGATGCGCAAGACCACGACCCTCGCCCTGATCGCCACGGGCCTCGTCGCCCTGGGCTGCGGCTCCGGCGCCACCGACGACGCCACCGGCAGCAAGGCCGACGCCAGCGGCACCAGCGAGGACAAGCCGGCGAAGACCGCGAAGATCGGCCAGGCGGCCCGGGACGGGAAGTTCGAGTTCACGGTGAAGTCGTCGAAGTGCGGGGTCGCGAAGGTGGGCACCTCGATGCTCGGCGACAAGGCCCAGGGCCAGTTCTGCCTGATCACGGTCAACGTCAAGAACATCGGCAAGGAGGCGCAGACCCTCGACGGCAGCAGCCAGAAGGCCTACGCCGCCAACGGCACCGAGTACTCGTCCGACACCGAGGCCGGCCTCTACGCCAACCAGGACCAGAGCACCTTCTTCGAGGAGATCAACCCCGGCAACCAGGTGACCGGGGTGTTCGTCTTCGACATCCCCAAGAACGTGAAGCTCACCAAGCTCGAGCTCCACGACTCGGCGTTCTCCGGCGGCGTGACCGTCTCCCTCGCCTGACCTCTCCCCCACTCCGTTCCCGGGGCGGACGCCGACCCGTCCGCCCCGGCTGTTCACACCCCCACCTGTTCACAGAAGGAGCGCCGCCATGACCGACCAGAACACCCCGACGCCACAGGACCAGGCAGCGCATCCCACCACGAACCTGTCGGCTGTTCCGGTAGACGAGCAGACCGTTCAAAGCGGGCCGCAAGAGCTGAATGCCGAAGGGTCCGAGAGTGGACGGCGGCGTCTCCCCTTGATCGGCGCGGCCGGCGCTGTCGCCCTTCTCCTGGGCGGTCTCGGTGTCTTCGCAGCTACTCGCGGCGATGAACCGTCCCCCGCCTCCGCCGAAGCGAAACAGCCGTTCGTGATGGCGAAGGAGAAGTGTGGGACCGCCGCCTCCGGAGGCGCAGAACTGGGCGATGAGGGGAAGACCCTCACGCTGCGCGGCGACGGCAAGGAGGCCTTTGGTCTCAGCTACTCCACGCTGGAGTGCTACTGGTCGGAGCTCGACATGCCGGACTCGGTGAAGGCCGAGGTCGGCGCCACCCGGGCCCTCGACGGGCGGCAGGCCGGCGCCTGGGGTGACATCCACGCGTCTTGGAGCTACCACCCGGACAGCGGCCTGCAGATGATCCTGACCCTCTCCGACTGATTCGTTCACGTCATCAAGTTCGTAGCTTCCGAATCCCGTTCCTCTCCGGTCCGGCTGCCCACGGTCCGGGAACCTCCCCTGCCTGGAGACGACCATGTCCCTCGCCCACCCGCACGGCACCCGCCGCCCCGCGATCAGTGCCCTCCACCCGCGCCCGGCGGTCCGCGTGTCCGGCGCCCTGCTCGCGACCGTCCTGCTGGCGCCGGCACTCTCTGGCTGCGGCGACGACGAACGAGTTGCCGCATCGGCATCCGCTTCCCCGAGCGCGTCCAGCTCCCCCAGCCCTTCGCCGACCCCGAGCCCCACCCCCGAGCCCGACCGGGACGGTGACGGCATCGCCGACTCCGCCGACACCTACCCGGACGACCCGAAGAACACCCCTCAGCAGGCACCCTTCACCCTGACCTGCTACCTCACCGACGCCTTCAATGAAAGCGACGCCTACACCATCACCACGACGGGCTCCGAGGGTCGCGCCGACTTCACCCCGATCTGGGCCAGGAAGCCCGTGTCCTGCGACACCGAGATGGCGATCCACCCCGTCACCAAGGCGGAGAAGACCGCATTCAAGACCTCGAAGTACGACGAGGACGACATCGCCACCCTCTACGAGATGTGTGCCGGAGCGGACCCGGACGACACCTATGCGGAGGCTGGATTCGCGGCGAGCCCCACACAGATCCCGGAGATCAACGCGGCCCTGGTCCTCTGCCCGAAACACCCGCAGGCCGCGAAGTGGCGGCAGGCGGTCAAGCGCGGCCAGGCCGACGCGGACCTGACCGCGCAGGGCCGGCTCTTCGGTGAGGGCACGTTCCGGGTGGGCAAGGAGATCAAGCCCGGCACGTACGTCACCACCGACGTCGACGGGTGCTACTGGGAGCGGCAGAACAGCTCCGGCGGGATCATCGACAACTACTTCACCAACGGCGCGCGCCGCGTCCAGGTCACCATCCGCTCCTCCGACTACGCCTTCAGCTCCAAGCGGTGCGGTGAGTGGCGCCCCGTCCGGTGATGCCGACGCTCCGAACCCCTCAGTTGATCGAAAAGACGTCAGGAGGCGTCGTGCGTCCCGATGAGTTCCTTCGCGCCCTGTCCCAGCTCCCCGCTCCCCTGCACGACCGCGCCGTCGCCCTGCGCGCCCACACCCGGCGCACCGGCTGCGACGACTGCCAGCGCATCGGCGACGCCGTGAACCTGGCCCTCTCCGCCGCCCACTACGACGAGCTGGCCTCGGCCGCCGAGCTGCTCCACACGGCCGAGCAGCTCGCCGCCGACCACGGCGAGCACGCCGGGTTGGATCCGCAGCGCGGGCGGGGCCGGGTGGCCCGCTGGACGGGGACGTCCGCGCCGCTGGTGGCCGCGACCGACGCCAGCTGGAAGGGTCGCGCCGGCGGCATCGGGTACGTGGTCAGCGACGGCCACTACGGACTGCTCGGTCGTGGCACCGGCCGCCTCGACCCCACCGGCGCCTCCCGGGTCCTGGTCGACGAGCTGCGGGCGGTCGACTACCTGCTGACCGCCTCCGACGAGCCGCCGGCCGGCATGACCGTGCTGCTGGACAGCCTCGGCGCCCTGCGCTACCTGCACCGCTGGCAGGCAGGTGACGCCGCGGCGATGCCGTCCGGCTACAGCCTGCGGCAGCGCCGCTGGTCCGCCCAGCCCACCCTGGTACGGCTCGCCGAGCTGGTGGCCCGCCGCCCGGATCTCGGGTTCGCCCACGTCAAGGGGCACACCGGGCACGCGCTCAACGAGGCCGCCGACGGCCTGTCCCACATGGCCCGCCGCCGGCGCGAGGAGTCCTTCGACCTGCGCCCGCGCGCGTACGCCCTGGTCGACGCGTTCCTGCGCGACTGGCACAGCAACGCCACCGTCTGACCCGACAAGCTTCCGCCCCGCACATCCACCGCTCACCCGGGCGGGCCGACCAGCCGGTCGGCCCGCGGACACACGCGCCTGGAGACGACCATGACTCAGCACCCGCAGCCCACCACTCCCCTGGTCGAGCTGATCCCGGAACGCACCGTCAGGATCGGACCCGGGCCGGGGTTCACGGAGAAGGAAACCCGACGATGACCCACCCCCAGCCGCGCCACGAGCCGACCCGGCCACTGCCACCGCTCTCCGCCGCGCCCGCCGGCCCGTACCTGCCCGCCCTGCACTATCCGCCACCTGTCGTGATCACGGCGGCGCCCACGTCCGGCACCGCCACCGCCGCGATGGTGCTCGGCATCATCGGGGTGCTCGGCGGCTGGTGCGTGTTCGGGTTGCCCTGCATCCTCGCCGTCATCCTCGGCCACGTCGGCCTGCACGAGACCCGCGAGGGTCGCAAGGCCGGCCGCGGCATGGCCGTCGCCGGGCTGGTCCTCGGCTACGTCTTCGTCGTTCCGATGATCACGCTCACCGTGATGATGTTCTTCGGCAGCGTCCTCGGCGCCTCGACACCGACCCCATGAAGACGGCCGGTGTCGCCCGTCAGGGACGGTGTGACCGGTCAGACGCCCCGCGACGGCGCCTGACGGGTGGCCCCCCGGCGCGACAGGGAACTCGGCGCGTTGACGTTCGCCTGGTCACTCACGCTGACGCCCAGCCGCTCGACCAGTTCACCCCCGAGCCAGCTGGTCACCCCGGCGAGGATGATGCCGGCGAAGCTGCAGATCAGGGCGAGGGCGTTCGGATCCCAGTTGTCCGCGGCCGCCCGCAGCAGCCAGCTCACGGCGAACAGCGCCACGACGACGACGTTGCCGGCGCCGTGCACGGCGCCGACCCGCTTCGCGCGGGTGCCCGCGGGGATGGACCGCCAGTCGATCAGGCCGAAGACCGCGGCGACGAGACCGCCGATGACGCCCGCACCGATCGTGTACGCCGCCGAGATCTGGAAACCCACCCGATCCGTGATCAGGTAGAGGATGTCGAAGATCACCGAGGTGGCGAGCAGCCCCAGCGGGAACACGATCAGCATCGGGTGGATCCCGTGACCCATCGCCTTGGCGCGGCTTTCCATTGCAGTCCTCCAGTCTCCCCCCAGGTGGGCGCGGATTCCCCCTGACGTCGTCGCTACACCTTTGCCCGGCGACAACACCCAACCGAGGGCGTCGACGGCGTACCGCCGGGTCAGTGACGGTGCCGGGCGGCGGACATCGCCTGCAGCGTGGGGCGCCGGACCACGGCTATCCGGCCGCCGCGGGCGCGGATCGAGGTCCGGCCGCCGCGTCGGCGGCGGACGGTGAGGTCGACGGTGGCCCGGCCGACCTGTACGCCCTCCAGGGTGAGGTCGGGCAGCCACTCGGGCAGGTGCGGGTCCACGAAGATCGTCCGCAGCGTCGCGGCGGGGCGCAGCGCCAGCAGGGCCTGGATCAGCGCGATCACCGAGCTGGCCGACCACGCCTGCGGCGAGCAGGAGTCGGGATAGATGCCGGGGTGCGGATGGGTGGCGTCGCGGGGCAGGCCGCTGAGCACCTCGGGCAGCCGGTGGTCCTCGAAGAGCGCCGCCGCAGCGAACATTCCCTCCGCCAGCCGGTGCAGTTGCGGCCAGCAGCCGTACCGGGCCAGGCCGAGACCGATGGTGCCCGCCTCCACCGGCCACACGCTGCCCCGGTGGTAGCTGAACGGGTTGTACGCCGGATGGGCCGCCGAGAGGGTACGCACCCCCCAGCCGCTGAACATGTCGGGCGCGAGCAGCCGGTGGGCCACCACGGGAGCGATCCGGGTCGGCACGATGCCGGTGGTGAGCAGGTGGCCGTCGTTGGAGTTGACCGACCGCACCTGCCGCTTGTCCGGCCCGAGCGCCATCGCGTAGCAGCCCTGATCGGGCATCCAGTAGGCGCGGTGGAAGCGGCGGCGCAACGCGCGTGCCCTGGCCAGCAGGGTGGCGCCGAAGGCCGGGTGGCCGGTCGCGGCGAACACCACGGCGGCGTGCCGCAGCGCGGCGTACCAGTACGCCTGGAGTTCGCTGCTGGCGATGGGGTTCGCCACCACCTGTCCGTGCTCGTCGACGATGGCGGTGTCGGAGTCCTTCCACCCCTGGTTCTTCAGGCCGGAGCGGGCGCGGCAGTGGTACTCGAGGAAGCCGTCGCGGTCCAGGTCGCCGTACCGGTCGATCCAGTGGAGGGCGCGACGGGCCGTCGGCAGCAGCTCCCGGACTGTGTCCAGGTCCCCCGTCCAGGCGAGGTACTGCCCGAGGAAGACCAGGAAGTCCGGGGCCGTCGACCAGTCGCCGTGGTAGTGGGTGAACGGGTTGATGCCGAGCACGGACACCGGCCCCAGGCGGGCCTCGTGCAGCGGCTTGCCCGGCTCCTCGTCGCGTCGGTCGTCGACGCGCTGCCCGAGGTGGCGGGCGTTGAGCCGCAGGCTGTCCCCCAGCATCGTCGGCCCGGCGAGCAGGGCCTGCCAGGATGCGGTCATCGTGTCCCGGCCGAAGATCTCCTGGTAGATCGGCAGCCCGGCCATCGGGGCCGTCGGCCCGGCCGGCTCGCCGAGCGGGAGGACGGCCAGGTCGTCGACGGCGCACCGCCAGGCGGCGGTGACGTCGAAGTTGGTGCTGCTCAGCCGGGTGAGTTCGCGGGTGAGGCGGGCGCGGGCGGTGGCGGCGACGTCGTCGGGTTCGGTGAAGGTGGGCGGGGGCGCGGCCAGCCGCTGCCCGTCGAAGACGGGTTCGACGACGAGTTCCACCCGGCTGCTCCCGCCGGGCGGTACCGCGATCTCGACAGCGAGCGCGTGATCCGCGTACCGCACCGGCGCGTCGGCGCGTACCCGGATCGCGACGGCCCGGTCGAGGTCGTCACGCAGGTAGGTCAGGCAAAGTTCCTGGCGCTCGGGGTCCCAGCCGGCGGCGGTGTCGCCGCGCTGGAGGCGGTGTCCCGTCTCGGCCTCGCTGGTGTCGGCGAAGTCGGCGGCGAGGTGGATCCGCATCCGCAGGGTCAGCGGCTGCTGGGCGTAGCTGACCACGGTCAGCCTGGTCCGCAGCCCCTCGCCGACGAAGCGTTCGGTCAGCAGGTAGGCCGCCCGGCCGGGCAGCACCTCACGGTCGCCGAGTTCGGCGTACGAGAGCTGGGCGTGTGCCCCCACGTTGGCCGTGCTGAACGGGACCGGCTCGCGGTCGTCGATCGTGAGCCGCTCCGCGCTGAGCACTCGGGTGTTGCGGGCGAAGAAGCCCTGCGGGTCGGCGCCGGTGATCCGGCCGCGTACGTCGGTGACCAGGGTGCTCCACCCGCTCGCCACGTAGAGCAGATCGGGGCGGACGCGCAGGTTCCGGACCCCGCTCATCGGCCGCGCGGCCGGCGCGACGGCACGTCGACCGGGGCGGCCCGGGCGCGGTGACCGGGTGCTGCCTGCGCGAGTGGCATCGGTGGCACCCCCTGATCTGCGGTGACGGCCCGGCCGCGGGCCGGTCGGACAGGCGTCCTTACCCGCTCGCGCCGCCCGTACACCCGCGGGATGGACGGTTCCGCCACCATCCGTCACGTCCACGTTTCGCCTGGTGACGGGCGGGTCCAAGGTGCGGTTCGGGTGTTGACTAGGTGTGATGCACGACATTCAATGACGGGATGGCGAGGTGCCTCGCCGGAGCGTCCCCGGACACGGACCGCCGGCAGGGCCACGTCAGCCGATCTTCCCTAGCGCCGCCTGGAGCAGTGGTCAGGGTGCCGTGCGTGCGATGGACAGTGTGATGAACGAGCGGCGCCGACGGATGCTGTTCGGCGCGGCGCTGCACGTCGTCTCCAACGGGGTCGCCGTCGTCTACTGCCTGCTGACCCTCGGCGAGGGACACCGGGTTCCCATGCTCGCCGCCTACGGCTCTGGCATTGGGTGCGGCATCGCGGGCCTGTGGGCGGCGAAGCGGGTGACCACGAAGGCGTGGGGGTACCGGATCTCGTTCACGATCCTGTTGATCGCGCTCTTCATCGTGGCGATCGGCGCGTACTGGGACGGCGGTGCCGCCTCACCGGCGGCCCTCGGTTTCGTGACCACCACCGTCTTCGTGGCCAGCCACACCCCGCACCTGCGGCTGATGATGGGGCTCGAGGCGCTCACCCTCGGGGCGTACCTCGCCGTCGCCGCCACCGGCCGCCCGGCGCCGCCGGGTCACGTCTTCATCTACGTCGCGGGCATGGTGGTTTTGATCTCGGTCTGCTCCACGCAGACCCGGGTGTTGGCACGGCAGCGTTCCCAGCTGCGCGCCCTCGCGTCGCTGGACCCGCTCACCGGGGCGCTGAATCGGCGCGGCCTCGCCGAGTTCACCACCCACCTGTTTCGCAACGGCTGCCGCCCCGGCCCGTCCCTGCTCTGCCTGGACCTCGACGACTTCAAGCTGGTCAACGACCGCCTCGGGCATTCCGCCGGCGACGAGCTGCTGCGGCGGACGGTGGCGGCGACGCGGGAGGTGCTGCGCGCCGGGGACGCCATCGCCCGCATCGGCGGCGACGAGTTCGTCGTCGTCCTGGTTGACGCCGACGAGGCCACCACCCGGACGGTCACGACGCGGATCGACGCGGCGGTACGCCAGCACGCCGACATCAGCATCGGCTCGGCCACCGCCCCGCACGACGGCAACACCCTCGACACCCTGATGCAGGTCGCCGACCAGCGCCTCTACCGGGTGAAGCGGCAACGGCGCTCGGTCGCGGCGGATGGTCGCGTGCTCTACACCGGACGAGACGGGTAGCCGATCCCGGCGACGTCCTTCACGGTCAGGTTCGGGCTTCCACGGCCGAAAGTCGCTTGCCGGGTACGGCGGGCTCCGGGAGGGTGTGTCCATGACGTTCTGATGGACAGCACCCCGTAGCTCCCAGGCTCCACGGCGCCGGCCGGTGCCGTCATGCCGTCCGTCCATACCGTTCCGCGAGAAGCGAGCGTCCTTGTCTCCCCAGCACTCCCGGCAGGAGTCCCTGCCGCAGTCCACCCCGGCCACCGTGACCGTGTTCGCCTCCCCCACCAGTTGGATCGAGTCCGATGCCCTCGCCCAGTGCCAGCAGGTGGCCGCCCTCGACGGCATGATCCACGTCGCCGCGATGCCGGACCTGCACCCGGGCAAGGGCGCCCCCATCGGCGCCGCCATGGCGTCGACCGTGCTGTATCCGTTCCTGGTGGGATCCGACATCGGTTGCGGCATCGCGGTGTTCCCGATCAGGCTCAAGCGCGCCGTACCCGAGCGGCTGGCCGCCCGGTTCCCCGACCTCGACCGCGCGCTGGACCCCGAACGGGACGCCGACGACCCGGCCTGGGCCGTCGTGGAGGGCGATGTGCCCGCCGGTCACCTCGAGGGCCTCGGCACGGTCGGCCGGGGTAACCACTTCGTCGAGCTGGCGCGGATCGAGACCGTCTTCGAGGCGAGTCACGCGAGCCGTCTCGGGCTCGACGTCGGTGACCTCGTCCTCATCGTCCACAGTGGCTCCCGCGGGTTGGGCGAGCGGATCCTGCGGGCGCACACCGAGGTCCACGGCGCGGGCCCCGCCGCCGATCCCGCCGCGTACCTGGCGGCGCATGACGACGCCGTACGCTGGGGATCGCTGAACCGACGGCTGATGGCCGCCCGGGTCGCCCACGCCCTGGGGGCCGAACCCACCGAGCCGATCGTCGACCAGTGCCACAACCTGGTCGAGCTCCGCGACGGGAGCTACCTGCACCGCAAGGGCGCCGCGCCGGGTGACGGCCGCGACGTGCTCATCGCCGGTACGCGAGGCACCCGTTCCTACCTCGTCGCCGCCCACGCCGGCCCGGAGGCCAACCATTCCGTGGCGCACGGCGCGGGCCGCAAGATGTCGCGCGCCGACGCCCTGCGCCGGGGCCGGGCCAAGCACACCGTCGACGAGCTGCGCCGCACGCCGGTGGGGTCGCTGGTGGTGTGCGGCGACCGCCAGCTGCTCTTCGAGGAGGCGCCGACGGCCTACAAACGCATCGAGCAGGTGATCACGGACCTCGTCGACCACGACCTGGCCACGCCCGTGGCCACCACGGTTCCCCTGGTGACCTACAAGACGCCGGACGTCGGCTCCACGCCCCGCCCCGACCGCGGGGAGCCCCGCCGCAGGCGAGGGCGGCCGTGACCGTCCACCTGCTCATGTCGGCCGGGCGTGGCCCGCAGGAGTGCGCCTGGGCGCTGGCCCGGCTGCTGCACCGCCTGGAAGCCGACGCCGCCCGTCGGGATCTGACGACCGATCGTGTCGAGAGCGTTCCCGGCGACCGGCCCGACACCTACCGATCCGCACTGATCCGGATCGCCGGTGCCGACGCCGAGGCGTTCGCCGCCTCGTGGACGGGAACCCTGTGCTGGCAGGCCGCCAGCCCCTACCGGACGAGCACCGGCCGGAAGAACTGGTACGTCACCGCCCGACCCTGCCAGGTCGACATCCCGGCCACCACGTTCGCGGAGGCGGACGTCGACATCGTCGGCTGCCGTACCGGGGGGCCCGGCGGTCAGCACCGCAACAAGGCCAGCACGGCGGTACGGGCCACCCACCGTCCCTCGGGCCTCGTCGTCGTGGTCGACACCGAGCGGCAGTTCAGCCTCAACCGGCGGATCGCCCTGCACCTGCTGCGCCAGCGCATCGAGGACGGCGACGAGGCGGCGCGGCGCGCCGTCACCACCGCCCGATGGCACATCCACGACGAGCTGGTCCGCGGCAACCCCACCCGCGTCGAACGTCCCCAACCGTCGGAGGACGACACGGCCCCACCGCAGCGACGGCGGCGGCCCAGCCGGCCGCGCCTGCCGTGACCACGTCGTCTCTTCCGAGAGGTGACGCCCACCCGCCGGCTCGCAGGAGGCCATGTCAGGCGGCGCGGCTACGATCCGGCGCATGATCCAGGATCTGCTGACGGCTGCGGCACACGGCGACTACGACGCCATCGACGAGCTGGAGAAGATCGCTGCCGCTGGGCCCGACCGGCTGGCCCCGCACCTGCACCAGCTGCTGGATCTCGGCATCGTGTGGCCGCCGACGCTGTTCCGGGCGGCCGACAGCGGCGTGGTCCAGCGCGTCATCGACCGCATCGACTGCGGCCGGCATGACGCCGACCTGAACCACCTGCTGCTCGTTCTCGCCCACACCCGTGACCCGCTCGCCGAGGCCGCGTTCCGACGCTGGTCCACGGTTCCCCCGCCCGGCACGGACAAGCTCCACGTCGGGCCGCTCGAGTACGCCAGGCAGGGCGGTTGGACGCTGCACCCCGACGGCACCCGCCGGGAGCTGTGCGGCCCGGTCGCCTATCGCCTCATCCCGATAGCCGCACCGCAGGCGGCAGGGGGTGCGACGTGCCCATGGTGCGACTCGCCGCTGTGGCCGATCCTGAACCTCGACACTGACGATCCGCGAGCCGCCCAGGCACTGGCCCACACCGGTTGGCAGGGACGCCTGCGAGTCACCACCTGTTCCCTCTGCGCCTGCTACACCACGCTCTACAGCCGGGTCACGCCGGACGGAGGGTCGGTCTGGTCGCCGCACAACTCGCCGCCGAGCTACCTGCCGCGCTCGACCGAGGACCCGCCGGCCCTGCTGCCCACCATCGGTGAGCCGCGGGCCACCCCGTACCAGGCGAGCGCGTGGGACGAGGGCGGCTCCACGCTCGGCGGCCACCCCCAGTGGATCCAGGACGCCGAGCACGCCGACTGCGCGGCATGCGGCCAGCCGATGGACTACGTCGCCCTGGTCGGCGGCGCGGATCTCGACTTCGGCGAGGGCGCCTACTACCTGCAACTGCACGCCCCGTGCGGCCTCGCCGCCGTCTGTTACCAGCAGAGCTGACGGCGCTCCCCCGAGGTCGAGACACGGCTCAGCCGATGGTGGCCAGTTTCGGCAGCACCTCGTCGGCGATCCGCCGGGTGAACTCCACCGGGTGGCGGTCCGGCGTGACCTGCACCTCGGTCACCCCGAGCGCGGCGTACTCGGCCACCTCGGCGAGGAACCCGTCGACGTCTGCCAGCGCCGGCCGGGACACGATGACGGTTTTCTCGATGCTGTCGTAGTCGCGGTCCTCGGCGGTGCAGTGCCTCCGCAGCACGTCCAGCTTGTGCGCCACCTCGGCGGGGCTGGTGCCGAACAGGTTGCAGGCGTCGGCGTACCTGGCCACCAGGAGCAGGGTCTTCTTCTCACCGCCGCCGCCGATCATGATCGGCGGGTGCGGACGGCTCAACGGCTGCGGTGAGTTGAGCGTCTCGGCGAGCTGGTAGTGCCGCCCGTCGAACGGACCGTCGTCGTCACTCCACATCTGCCGGAAGATCCGCAGCGTCTCCTCCAGCCGCTCGAACCGCTCGGCCATCGGCACCACGGGTACGCCGAGGCCGCGCTGCTCCCGCTCGTACCAGGAGGCGCCGATGCCCAGTCGGGCCCGGCCGCCGGAGAGCACGTCGAGCGTGGTCACGATCTTGGCGAGCAGTCCCGGGTGCCGGTACATCACCCCTGTGACCAGCACGCCCAACGTCATGCGCTCGGTCTTCGCCGCGACATAGCCCAGGGTGGCGTACGCCTCCAGCATCGGCTCCTCGGCCGGAGCCAGCGCGTCCATCTGGAAGTAGTGGTCCATCACCGTGAAGGACGCGACACCGGCCTGCTCGGCGGTGACGGCCGTCTCGGCGAGGGTCGGCGCGATCGCCGCCGGGTCCGCCGGCGTCGAGTATGTCCAGTAGTGCAGCCCGAGCTTCACTGTCGGCACCTCCGCACCGAGCCTAGTGGTCCGCGGCGCATCCGGCCCACGGTCCAGGGGCAACCAGACGGAACGATGCAATCCGGGGCACACCGTTATCGACACGCGGAAACTCCACCGCCCCCACGATGGTGCCGTGACTATCTCCGCACTGCCCGGGTACCCGCGGCGCATGGGTAGCCACAAGCAGAACAAGCACGACAGCGGCGGCGAGTCGGCCCGTGCGGGGCGGCACTCGGGCAGCGGCGCGGCAGGCCGCCAAGGCTCCCCGGTCGAGCATTCCCCGCATCAACGGCGTGATCGCACAGCGACCGGGACGTCGGGCACCGAACGCGACCAGGACCGTTCCAAGGTGGACCGCGAGGGGCGCGTCCAGCGGCAGGGCAACGCCTGAGCGAACATCTCACCGACCGGGCGGTCCGGCCAGCCAGCGGTCCAGGGCGGCCGGGGTGCGGAACAGCAGCACCGGCGGCCCGGACGGGTCGGCCTGCCAGGCGCGCATCCGGCGGCGGGCCCGGCCGAACGCGGTGAGGTGCCACAGCAGGATCGAGTCCCGGGACAGCACACTGCCCAGCGACTCGCGGTTGCCGTTGCAGATCTCCTCCCCGGTCCACAGCCGGCGGAGGGTGCGGCGCAGCAGCCGGCCGAAGGAGCGCCAGCGCGGGTAGTCCAGGCCGACGACCAGGTCGGCGCGGGCCAGTGGCACGTCCCGCCATCCGTGGTACGCCCCGTCGAGGATCCAGCGATCGCGTCGGCAGATCGCCTCGATCCGGCTGCGCTGCTGCGCGACCGGCACCTCGACCCAGCCGGGCTGCCAGAGCAGTTCGTCGACCGGATGCCACGGCAACCCGAGGCGCTCGGCCAACCGCGCCGCGAGGGTGGACTTGCCGGACCCGTACACCCCGTAGATCAGGATGCGGGACGGCGCGCTCATCGCGGCAGCGTACGCCGGTGGCGCAAGGGTTGCGGACGGCCCGGCGGCCGACCGGACGGGTCGTCCGTCGCTCAGCCGAGTTCCGACCCCGCGGTCGAAGCCCCGGGTTCCGCCGATTCGTCCTGAGTGTCGGCGGCTCGGCGGCCCGGGTCGACGGTGGCCGGTTGGCCGGGTCCGATTCGGTCGGCGGCGTCCCGGCGCGGACGGGTCTTGCCGGCCATGCCGGCGGAGCGGGGACCGGGCGCCGGTGGGCGGGCTGCGGCGCTGTCGTCCCGTTGAGGTTTCGCGGTCGGCTCCGGGGCGGTGGGAGTTGGCGACGAAGGCAGCTGCCCGCGCCGGGCCGCCGACGGGGTGCTCGGCAGACCGGCGGACGCCCCGGTTGGCGACTTCGGCGACCGGCCCGCCGGTGCCGGCCCGGTCGGTGTCGACTGGGCCGAGGTGGGTGGGACCGACGCGGGCTCAAGAGCGGTGGACATGGCGGGGCCCGGGGCGGGCGGCACCGGCACGGCGCCGGGGGAAGCATGGGCGTCGGGTGTCGACGGGGTGGCCGGGGCCGCGGGCGGCAGCAGGTGCCGGAGTTCGTCGATGTCGGCTCTCAGCCGGGTGACGCTCTGGTCGTCGCCGAGGGTGCCCAGCAGCGCCACGGCGCGCTCCAGGTGGATCCGGGCCTCGGCGTACCGGCGGTCCGCGAGGTCCTTTCGGGCCTTGTCGAGCGTCCGGCCAACCTCTTGTTCGGTGCGCACCGACTGGACCCGGTCGGCGTTGACCAGCTCGGCGACCGGCCACAGCAGGCCGCCCGGCTGGGCCCGGGCCGCGCCCAGCCAGAGGCCGCCAAGGGCGGTGAGCACGCTGAGGGCGGCGGCGGTGAGCGCCGTCCGCCGGCGTCGCGGCGTGGCAGGTCCGACGGTCGCGGCGCTGCGCCGCCGGAGCACCGGCCGGGCCGGGCGTGGCGTGGTGGGCGGTGCCGTCGGTACGTCCCCGCGGGGCTGGCTCTGCTCCAGCGCCTGCTCCACCTGCTCCGAGCTCGCCACGAGCTCGGCGCGCCAGTCAGCCAGCAGCGCGGTCACCGGGTCGTCGGCGGAGTGGTCGGGAGGTGGCTGCTCGCCGCGGGCGAGCGCGTCGAGCAGGCGGTCGTCGCGCGAGACCGGGTCCGACGGCGGCGGAGCGGGCACGTCGCTCATATGACCACCTGGGCGAGGGTGCCGGCGACGGCGCGCAGCCGGGTCAGGGCGCGGTGCTGCGCCAGCCGCACGGCACCTCCGGTCATACCGAGCACCGTACCGACCTCGTCCGCGGTCATGCCGACCGCCAGCCGCAGCACCAGGATCTCCCGGTGTGTCGCCGGCAGTTGCGCCAGCAGTCCGCTGAGCCTGACGCCCAGGTCGGCCGTGACCGCACGGAGTTCGGGGCCGGGGGCGGGGTCCGGAACGTCCGGGACGTCGGGGACGCTCTCCGCGCGGTCCCGGCTCGCCGCCCGGTAGGCGTCGGCGACCTTGCGGGCGGCGATGCCGTAGACGAAGGCGAGGAAGGGACGACCCTGATCGGTGAAGCGCGGCAGGGCGCCCAGCACGGCGAGGCAGACCTCCTGGGCGACGTCCTCGGCGGTGGCGCTACCGGCCCCGACATGTCCCAGCCGGGCGAGGCTGTAGCGCACGACGATCGGCCTGATCCGGGTCAGGACCTCGGCGACGGCGGCCGGGTCACCGGCGGCGGCGCGGCGCACGACGTCGGGAGGCGGTGTGTCCATCGCGGTCGCTGGCCCTTCTGCTGCAGCTGGGTCGACGGTAGCTGTCTCAGGTTCCGCCGCCAACAGGTCGCTGATGTAACACCGCGGCGACATCCGCCGATAACCCGGACGAGAGAGGCGAGAGTGCCCCGTCCACCCGGCCCGCCGCACGGCGGGTCCGGTGCCGTGGGCCACTTTGTCCATATTTATATATTTCTAGTAACGAATGTTTCTTCTCCCTGGCTGAGACGCTCCGGCTGCGACAGCCTCGGCATGGGCCAACCGCCCCAACCGCACGTGGAGAGGAACCCCCATGCGCAAGACACTGGGCGTCGCGATGCTCACCGGCATCGTCGTCGCCGCCTCGGCGACCGGCGCCACCGCCGCCCCCCGCGCCGAGTCGGACAGCGGCTACATCGTCGTCCTCCGCGCCGACGCCAACTCGTCGTCGGTCGCGGCCGAACAGGCCCGGGCCAACGGCGCCACGGTCGGCCACGTCTACGAGCACGCGCTGCGCGGCTACTCCGCGCGGATGAGCGCCACCGCCGCAGCCCGCATCGCCCGGGACGCCCGAGTGCTCTTCGTCCAGCCCGACGGGGTGGCGACGGCCGACGCCCAGACCACGCCGACCGGCATCAACCGGGCCGACGCCGAGCTGAGCCCGACCGCGAAGATCAACGGTGCCGACGAGCGGGTCAACGTCGACGTGGCGGTCATCGACACCGGCATCGACCTCACCCACCCGGACCTGAACGTCTACACCGCCGGCGCCAAGAACTGCTCCACCGGCGCCAGCGCGAACGACGGCAACGGCCACGGCTCGCACGTCTCCGGCACGATCGGCGCGCTCGACAACAGCATCGGCGTCGTCGGGATGGCTCCGGGCGCCCGGCTCTGGCCCGTCCGGGTCCTCAACAACGCCGGCAGCGGCACGTTCTCGGACATCATCTGCGGCATCGACTACGTCACCGCGCACGCCAGCGAGATCGAGGTCGCCAACATGAGCCTCGGCGGGTCCGGCTCCGACAGCGCCTGCGGCAGCAACAAGGACGCCATGCACGAGGCGATCTGCAGGTCCGTCGCCTCCGGCGTGACCTACGTCGTCGCGGCCGGCAACGAGACCGACAACGCCGCCAACCACGTGCCCGCCGCCTACGACGAGGTCATCACCGTCAGCGCCCTCGCCGACTTCAACGGCCTCCCCGGTGGCGGCGCGGCGCCCACCTGCCGCAGCGACGTCGACGACACCATCGCCGACTTCTCCAACTTCGGCGCCGACGTCGACCTGATGGCGCCGGGTGTCTGCATCTACTCCACCTGGAAGGGCGGCGGCTACAACACCATCTCCGGCACCTCGATGGCCAGCCCGCACGCCGCCGGTGGGGCCGCCCTCTACAAGGCGACCCACCCCACCGCCACCCCGAGCGCCGTCAAGTCGGCCCTCCAGGCGGCGGGCACCACCAGCTACAGCTGGCCGGCCGGTGACCCGGACGGCATCCAGGAGAAGCTGCTCAACGTCGCCACCTTCTGACCGCCGAGCGGTCGTCCCGGCCCGGACCCCGGGCCGGGACGACCAGCTCAGACGGCCGCCGGCTGGAGCTGATGGGGCATGTCCCAGCCCTCGGCGAGTTTCGACGGGTGCACGTTGCGTCCGCCGCCGAAGAACTCGCAGAACTTCATGATCAGCGGGTCCCAGCCGAGCGGGTCGACGTAGTGCGTCCCCGGGATGACCAGGTCCTCCTCGATGTGGGCGCGAAGGATCTCGACCTGGAACGCGGTGGCATCAGGGGTGGGACTGCCGAAGGGGTACGTCGAGACGACCCTGCATTCCAGCTGGACCGGGCATTCCGCGACCCGAGGCGGCCGGACCAGCTCTGATGCCTGCTCGGTCAGTTGCGCGGCCGAGAACTTGTCCGGCTCGTACCGGTAGCCCTGCGCCACCTTGTGTTCCGGCACCGCCGATTTGCCAGTGGTGAGGGCGATCCGGTCGACGGCGTCGACCATCGCCGATGACGGCAGGTTGAGCACGCACTCGCGTTCGCGCAGCAGGTTCGCGGTCGTCTGGCCGCTGTTGCCGAGACCGAGCATGCAGGACTGACCCAGCCACCACGCGGAGGACATCGGTGCGAGGTTCGCGGTGCCGTCCTCGTTACACGAGCTGATCAGCACCACCGGCGTGCCGAAGTACAACACCTTGAGCCCGGGGACCACGTGCATTCGTCAGCCTTTCGCGGGATGTGAGCGGAACAGACCCGCCATGAGGTGCGCGAGCCGTAAACGACTCTCCCCGAATCAGGCGACGGCTGCTGGCGGCGATCGGACCTTGCGTTACCCGGAACCGGGAAGGATTGTTCACAGCTCCAACCAATCAGCGGTGTCGATCGCTGTCGTGGTGGCCTAGGGTGCCGATCAACGGCATGAACGTTCCTCCGAGAGGAGTGACCCGTGACCCACCACCGCCACGTCCGCCGTCCACTCAGCCTCGCCCTGCTCCTCGTCGCGGTCACCGCGCTGGCCGTGCCGGTGCCGGCCACCGCCGCGACCTACCCCTACCAGGATCCGACGCTGCCCGTCGCCACCCGCGTCACCGACCTGCTCGTCCGAATGACCCTGGACGAGAAGATCGGCCAGATGACCCAGGCCGAGCGCGGATCGGTGACCGCCACCGACCTGACGACCTACCGGCTGGGTTCGCTCCTCTCCGGCGGCGGCTCCGCACCCTCCCCCAACACTGCCACCAGCTGGGCGGACATGTACGACACGTTCCAGCGGTCCGCCCTCGCCACGCCGCTGGGAATCCCGATGATCTACGGCGTGGACGCCGTGCACGGGCACAACAACGTCGTCGGCGCGACGATCTTCCCGCACAACATCGGGCTCGGCGCGACCCGCGACCCGGCCCTGGTGCAGCGGATCGGCCAGGCGGTCGCCGAGGAGGTCTCAGGCACCGGCATCGACTGGGACTTCGCGCCCTGCCTCTGCGTGGCCCGCAACGACCGCTGGGGTCGTACGTACGAGTCGTTCGGCGAGACTCCGGACCTCCCGTCGGACATGACCACCATGGTCACCGGCCTGCAGGGCACCACTCTGAACGGGCCCACGTCGGTGCTCGCCACCGCCAAGCACTACCTGGGCGACGGCGGCACCACCGGCGGCGACGACCAGGGCAACACCGAGCTGTCCGAGGCGCAGCTGCGGGCGATCCACCTGCCGCCGTTCCAGGCAGCGGTGCAGCGCGGCGTCGGCTCGGTGATGATCTCCTACAGCAGTTGGAACGGCGTCAAGTTGCACGGCAACCAGTACCTGATCAGCACCGTGCTCAAGGGAGAGCTCGGCTTCACCGGATTCGTCGTCTCGGACTGGAACGGCATCGACCAGATCGACGGCGCCGCCGGCTTCACCGCCGCCGAGGTCACGGCCGCCGTCAACGCCGGCATCGACATGGTGATGGTGCCGACCGCCTGGAAGACCTTCATCAGCACGCTGCGTGCGGAGGTGCAGAACGGCCACGTCCCGCTCAGCCGGATCGACGACGCGAACCGGCGCATCCTGACCAAGAAGTTCGAGCTGGGCCTCTTCGAGCGCCCGTACACCGACCGGAGCTGGACGCCGAGCGTCGGCAGCACGACGCACCGGGCACTCGCCCGCCAGGCGGTCCGGGAGTCCCAGGTGCTGCTGAAGAACGCCGGCGGAGTGCTGCCGCTGGCCCGGGACAACAACAAGATCTTCGTGGCCGGCAAGAACGCCGACAACATCGGCAACCAGAGCGGCGGCTGGACCATCTCCTGGCAGGGGTCCTCCGGCAACATCACCCCCGGCACCACCATCCTGCAGGGCATCCGAGCCGCGGTCGGTCCGACCACGACGGTCACCTACAACCAGCGCGGCACCGGCATCGACCGCACCTACCGGGCCGCCATCGCGGTGGTCGGCGAGACACCGTACGCGGAGGGACAGGGCGACCGGACCGGCAGCATGAGCCTGGACCGGGACGATCTGCGGACCATCTCGACGCTGCGCAACGCCGGTGTCCCGGTGATCGTGGTGCTGGTGTCGGGCCGCCCGCTCGACATCGCCACCGAGCTGCCCCGCTGGGACGCGCTGCTGGCGTCCTGGCTGCCCGGCACGGAGGGTGACGGGGTCGCGGACGTCCTGTTCGGCGCCGCGGCACCGACCGGCAAACTCCCGATGACCTGGATGAACTCGGTGAGCCAACAGCCGATCAACGCCGGCGACGGGCAACTGCCGCTCTTCGCACAGGGCTACGGCCTGACGTACTGACCGTCCGTGACGGGGCCGCCGGACCTGCGTACGGCGGCCCCCTGCGGGAGAACCGGCATCGGCGTCGCGCCATCCCCGCCAGGCGCTTGGCCCGTCGGCGGCTGAAGCCTGGATTTCCGTCACGACGGCCTGTGCGGCGCTACCCAGCGCTAAGGCGCGGTTCCCTTATGGAAGGCACGGGCGAGGCGACGGACGGCCTCGTCCATGAGGTCGGGTGGGGCGGCGGCGTAGGTGAGGCGGAGGTGTGGGGCCGGGGGTTCGGCGGCGTACCAGGGACGGCCAGGAAAGACGATGACGCCTTCGGCGGCTGCGGCGGCAGCCAACGCGACGTCGTCGGTGCCCTCGGGCAGGCGGGACCAGAGGTGCATGCCGCCGTGCGGGATGGCCTGCCCGGCGAGTTGTGGGAGGTGCCGGCGGAGCGCGGTCAGTAGCGCCTCGCGGCGTGTCCGGAGCGCGGTACGCAGGGCGCGGCGGTGACGCGCCCACGCCGGGGCGGTGACGAACTCGAGCGTGGCCTGTTGCAGTGGGCCGGCGACGAAGAAGTCGTCGAGTAGCCGGGCCGCCCGCAACCGGGCGCCTGCCGGGCCTCGGGCGCCGATCGCGGCGACGCGCAGCCCGGGAGCGGCTGACTTGGTCAGCGAGCGCAGGTAGATGACGTGCCCGTCGGGGTCGTCGGCGGCCAATGGTGGCGGGGCCTGCCCATCGATGGTGAGGTCGCGGGCGTAGTCGTCCTCGATCAGGAATGCCCCGGCGTGGCGTACGGCCTCCGCGACCTGGGCCCGGCGGTGTGCTGCCAGTGTCGCGCCGTGCGGGTTGGCGTAGAGCGGCTGGCAGTAGAACAGCCGCGCGCCGGTGCGGGCGAACGCGGCGGCGAGTTGGTCGGGCCGTACACCGTCGGCGTCGGCGGGCACGGGCACCACCCGTAGACCGGCGGCCCGAGCCGCGGCCAGTGCGCCCAGGTAGGTCGGCGACTCGACGAGCAGGGTGTCGCCAGGCGCGGCGAGCGCCCGCAGCGCCGACGACAGCGCGGCCTGTCCGCCCGGGCAGATCACCATGTCGTCGGCGCGCAGCCCGATCCCGGCCTCGCGGGCGAACCAGGCGCGCAGGTCCTCGCGTCCCTCGGCCGGTCCGCGTTGCCAGGACGCGGGCTGCCGGGCGGCCCGGGTGAGCGCGGCGCCGAGCGCGGCGGCCGGCTGCAGGTCTGAGTCCAGGTAGCCGCCGGACAGGGGGATCGCCCCTGCGGGCGGTAACGCCAGTAACGCCTGCATCTCATCCTCGCCGGATCGGCGGGGACCGAGCGCGACGGTCTGCCAGGACAGGTCGGGGGCGCGCCGCTCGTCCGGCCGGGCGGCCACAAAGGTGCCTCTGCCGGAGCGTGTCTCGATCAGCCCCTCCCCCACGAGCTGCCGGAGCGCCTCAGCAACGGTGACCGGTGAGGCCTGGTGCCGGGCAGTCATCTCGCGCACCGAGGGCAGCTGCGTGCCGGGGTCGGCGACAGCCACGAGCCGACGCAGATCTTGGACAACGCGTTCAGCTGCGCTACCGTAGTTCATGAGTGTCCAGAGTAGCGCTACCGTCAAGATCCCAGTAACGGTGGATCGGACGGGCGGCCTCGCCCTCGGCGGGCTTGGTGTGCTTGCCTTCAGCATGTCGCTGCCCGCCACCCGCGTCGCCGTGCAGCAGCTCGACCCGTGGTTCGTCGCCTTCGGTCGGGCCGCCGGCGCGGCGCTACTGGCATGTGCATACCTGCGTTTCACCGGCGCGCCGCGGCCCACCGGTCAGTGGCGGAGGCTGTCGATCGTCGCCCTCGGTGTCGTCGTCGGCTTCCCGCTGTTCACCTCGCTGGCGCTTGTCACCCAGACCTCCGCGCACAATGCGGTCGTCATCACGATGCTGCCCGCCATGACCGCCGTGTTCGCGGTGCTGCGGGCCGGCGAGCGCCCGCCGCTGCTGTTCTGGGCCGCGAGCGCCGGGGGGCTGCTGGCGGTGTTCCTGTTCCTCGGCGTCAGCGGCGCGGTCCATGGTGCCCTGTCCCCGGCCGACCTGTTCCTGCTCGCGTCGGTCGTGCTCTGCGGCCTCGGGTACGCCGAGGGCGGCGCACTCGCCCGCGAGCTTGGCGGCGCTCGGACGATCTGCTGGGCGTTGCTGCTCTCGCTGCCCGTCACGGTGCCTGTCACGGTCGTCGCTGCGGTAGCCGAGCCTCCGCACGCCGACGCCGTCGCCTGGTCGGCGTTCGCCTACCTCACCGTGGTCTCCATGTTCATGGGCTTCTTCGCCTGGTACGCAGGGCTGGCCCGGGGCGGCATCGCGCAGGTCGGCCAGATCCAGCTCGCGCAGCCGGTGCTCACCCTGGTCTGGTCGGCGCTGCTGCTCGGCGAGGTCGTCACCCCAGCCTCGATCGCGGCGGCACTGGTGGTGCTGGCCTGCGTCGTACTGATCCAACGCACCCGCAACGCGCCGGCAATGCGGAAGGCCTGAGCGCGTCGGCAACGCCCGCGGGACGTCGCGTCAGCGCAGCCGTCGGGCGGTGAAGGTGGCTGGTGGCTCAGCGATCGCGTCCTGGGCGGCGATCAGCTGGATCTCCCGGGTGCCCGCCGCGAGGGTGGCCTCGAGTACGGCGAAGACGGAGGCGATGGTGCGTTCCAGTGCCGTCGCGGGCGAGCCGGTCGTGCACAGGTGCGCGAGGTACAGCGCCGCGGTGACGTCGCCGCCGCCGTTCGGGCTGATCGGCAGCAGTGGCGTGGTCACCGCCCAGGCGCCTTCGTCCGAGACGGCCACCACCTCCAGCGACCCCGCCGGGACGTCGCCGTGCAGCACGCTGGTGACCAGGACGTGCCGCGGGCCCGTCTCGCGCACCACGTCGACCGCCTCCAGCAACTCGGGCAGCGAGTTCGTCGTACGGCCGGCGAGGAATTCCAGCTCGAACTGGTTCGGGGTGATGATGTCCGCGCGCGGGACGACGGTGTCCCGCAGGTACTCCGGGATGCCCGGCCGGACGAACATTCCCCGGCCGGCGTCGCCCATCACCGGGTCGCAGCAGTACACCGCGTCCGGGTTGGCCGCCTTGACCTTGTCCACCGCGTCGAGGATCACCGCGCCCATCGCCGGGTCGCCCTGGTAGCCCGACAGCACCGCGTCGGCGCTGCCGAGGACCCCGCGGTCCGCGATGCCCGCGATCACGTCGGCCACGTCGGCCGGCGCCAGCAGCGGCCCACGCCACGCGCCGTACCCGGTGTGGTTGGAGAAGTGGACCGTCAGTACCGGCCAGACCTCGTGCCCCAGCCGCTGGAGGGGGAAGGCGGCCGCCGAGTTGCCCACGTGGCCGTAGGCGACCGAGGACTGGATGGACAGAATCTTCACCGGATCATCATGGCGGTTCCCGCCGGTGCCGCGCGCGCTGCCCGCCTTTCGTGTCGGGTGACCCACTCGGGGTCAGCGGGTCGTGCGGGGCGTCCGCCGGCTGCCGAAGGATTCCATGGTGGTGGCCTTCTTCGCCGGCGCCCGGGTGGCCGTGGTCGTCCGGGCACGGGCCGGCGCGGCCTTCTTGGCCGGCGCCTTCTTCGCCGGCGCCCTGGTCGCGGGCGCCTTCGCGGTGCGTGTCGGGGCCGCCGTCGCGGCGGTGTCCTTCTTGCGGGCCACGCGCGCCGTGGTCGGGGTGGGCTTTCCCCCCGGCGTCTTGGCCGCGCTCGCCCCGGTGGCCCGCTTCGTGGCGGTCGCGACCTTCTTCGCCGCCGCCTTCCGATTCATCGGGGCCTTGGGCGCCCCGGTGGACTTCCGGGCGCCGGTGGGCCGGCTGGCGGCTCCGGTCGTGCTCCGTCGAGCGTCGGCCATCGTCGCTCCTCCTCCGGGTGTCTGCTGAAGCCCGCGCCGATGATGCGGCCGGCGGGCCCGGTCCCTGTGCGGCCGGGCGGGCGGCGCGGCCCGCTCGGCACCGGTGTCTTCCCCCGGCCCCGACCGGCAAACTTTCGGTGCCGCGTCTGGTGGTCGCAGCGAGCGGGGCGGGATTCCACGCCCACAGGCGAGGGTCATCGGCAGGCGGTGAGCGCACGCTAGGCTGTTCGGCACCAACGCGGCGGAGTCCACGACGGAACAGCGGCTCGTCCAGAACCGCAGGAAGGTGCCACCGGTCCATGGACAGGCCCGTGCCGAGACGGCCACGCTCGCCGAGGTCGCCGAGCGCGCCGGGGTGTCCCGCTCCGCCGCATCGCGGGCCATCAACAACGCGCAGTACGTCAGCGGAGCCACCCGTAAGGCCGTCGAGCGCGCCGTCCGCGAGTTGGGTTACGTACCCAATCCCACCGCACGGGCGTTGGCCACCAGCCAGGTCGGCGCGGTCGTCCTGGCGGTGTCCCACGACGATCCGGCGGCGCTCGCCGACCCGTTCGGTCCCGTGCGGCCGATGCGCGGTCCGCGAGGAACTCCTACTGTTCCTCGTCCTCCGACGGCGCCCTGTCCGACGTCCGGGCGTCTTCGTCGGTCAGCGCATCGTTCGACCGCTCACCGGAGCGGGGGAGGCGACGACGGAGGTCGTCCGCCTCATCCGCGATCGCCCGTTCGCTCTCGTGCGGCTGCTGCGACATCGGACCTCCACCGGCCGAGGACAGGGTGACGACCGGTTACCCGGTCCGGCGGAGAAGACACGACGGCCGGCGGGCGTTCACCGCAGCCGCCGTCGGCTGTCTTCGGCGAGCCGGCGCACGGACGGCTCAGCGGGCGGCGTCCGGATGCCCGGGCATGCCGGAGCCGCCCGCGCTGCCGCCCGACGCGCCACCGGGGACACCCGAACCGTCGTCCTCGGTGACCACGTCCGGCCCGGCGCCCTCGGCTGCCGGTATGTCGGTGTCCGCCTCCACCTGGACGAGCCGGGCCTGGCCGGCCTCATCCTCGGCATGCTCCGGATCGACGGGCAGCTCTCCGTCGCGCGCCTGGTACCCCACGGTCGTCTCCCGTCGGTGGCGGGTCTGTCCGGCGACGGCTACCCGGCGCCGTGGTGGCGAAACCTCCCCGCCCTGGTCAGCCGGGGTCGGCGACGAGCCGACGCTCGATGGTCACCGTGGTGCCCTCGGCGCCCGGCACCAGTCGCACCTCGCCGTAGGCGTTCATCAGGGTCGCGCCGCGCCCGCGGTCCATCGCCGGCCGCCGGTCCCGCCAGGTGCCGAAGTCGCGGACGGTGACGCGGGCCGTCCCGTGGACCATCTCGAGCCGTACCTGGACCTCGGGTCGGGTCGGCTGCTGCGCGTGCTCCACCGCGTTGTTGAACGCCTCGGACGCGGCCACCAGCAGGTCCTGCACGACGTCCGGATCCACCTGCCAGGTCTGGAGCAGGGTACGCAGGTCGCGACGCATCGCCGAGGCGGAGATTGCCGCCGAGGGGTAGCTCCAGACCGTGTCGGCCGGTGGCGACCCGCTCGCGCCCGGAGCGCCGGCGCCCGGCAGCTGCTGACCTTCGACGGTCGGCGTCACCGTGCCTGCCGGCGTCACGGTCGGCCCGGTCGGCCCGGTGTCGCCCGGCCGGGTGGGCGAGGCGGGTGCCGCCGGGGCTCCGGCCGGAGGCGACAGGGGTTCCGCGCCATCGGCCGGGGTGGCCGACCTCCGCCGGGCCGCGGCGTGCAGGGCGGCGCGTACCCGGGCCACCAGGTCGGCGGCGGTGAAGGGCTTGACCAGGTAGTCGTCCGCACCGAGGTCGAGCCCCTCGGCGGCGGCGTCCGCGCCGGCACGGGCGGAGAGCACCAGCACCGGCAGCGCCCGCGTCTCCGGACGACCCCGCAACGCGCGGACGAGCGCGAAGCCGTCGACCTCGGGCATCATCACGTCGGTCAGCAGCAGCGCCGGCGGGTCCCGCCGGATGGCGGCGAGGGCCTCCCGGCCGTTGCCGACCGTCTGCACCTGCCACCCGCGCTCGGTCAGCAGCCGGGTCAGGTACGCGCGCATGTCGGCGTTGTCGTCCGCGACCAGGATCCGGGCGCCGCCTTCACCACCCGTCCCGCCCGGTACGGCAGCGGTGAGCCCGCTCCCGCCGGAGTGGTCCGCCGGCCAGCCGGTGGCCTCCTCGGCGGCGGCCCGGGCGGAGTCACCGAGGTCGCCCGCCGGCGCCGAGCTGTCCGTGCCGGCCGCCACCGCCGCCCAGGGCAAGGCCACGGTGAAGGTGGTGCCCGCACCGACGCGGCTGCGCACCCCTACGTCACCGCCCTCGAGCCGGGCGAGTTCGCGGACCAGGGCCAACCCGATGCCGCTGCCCTCGTGGCTGCGGGACCGGACGCCCTTGACCCGGTGGAAGCGTTCGAAGAGCCGGGGCAGTTCCTCCTCGGCGATGCCGACACCGGTGTCGGTCACGGTCAACCGCAGCTCGGTCGGGTCGGCGTGCAACCCGACCCTGATCCCCCCGACGAAGGTGTGCTTCAGCGCGTTGGACAGCAGGTTGGTGACGATCCGCTCCCAGTTGGCCGGATCGAGGTTCACCGGTCGGGGAAGCGGTGGGCAGTCGACCTCCAGGCGCAGCCCCGCCCGCTCCACCGCGGATCGGAAGACGCCGGCCAACTCGGCCGTCAGCTCCGCCAGGTCCACCCGGCGGACGTGGCTGCTCGCGCGTCCCGCCTCCAGGCTGGAGAAGGTCAGCAGGCTGTTGACGAGGGTGAGCAGGCGGGTGGCGTTGCGGCGGGCGATGTCCACCCGTTCCCGCTGCTGCGGCGGCAGCGGATGCTGATCGTCGGCGAGCGCGTCGGCCAACGGGCCGAGCATCAGCGTCAACGGGGTGCGAAACTCGTGGCTGACGTTGGTGAAGAAGGTGGTCTTGACCCGGTCGAGTTCCGCCAGCGCCTCGGCCCGTCGGCGCTCCTCCTCGTACGCCCGGGCGTTGCGCACCGCGACCGCCACCTGCTGCGTCAGCAGCTGAAAGAACGACCGGTACGCCTCATCGAGGGCGCGGCTGGGGCTGACCGCCGCCAGCAGCACCCCGAGCGGCTGGCCGGCCCCCGCCGAGGGCAGCGGCAGCGCCAAGGCGCCGGCCACCGGCTCGCCCCACGCCCCGGCGGGCAACGTCAGCGTGTCGGCCACCCGGTCCAGCTCGGCGGCGGCGCCACCGGCGGCGGCCCAGAGCCCCCAGGCGGGATCACCGTCGAGCACGACCTCGGGCAGCGCGGCGGTCACCGGGGCGTCGTCGGTGGCGGCGACCCGGTGCAGCGCCGCGCCGTCACGCAGGTAGATCGCGGCGAACGGCACGTCCAGCCGGTGCCCGCCGATCGCCTCGACCAGGCTCGTGCAGGTGCTGGCCACGTCGACGGTGCGCCCGTCGCCGGGTACCGACAGGTCCCGCAGCAGCCGCAACCGCCGCTCCCCCACCACCTGCTCGGTGACCTCGCTGCACACGGTGAAGATGCCCACCGTACGGCCATCGTCGTCCCGCGCGGGAGCATGGGAGACGCTGAAGTAGGCCTCTTCCCGGTAGCCGGACCGGTCGAGGAGCAACTGCAGGGCGGGCACCCAACTGGCCACGCCCGTCGCCATCGCCTCGTCGATCAACGGCGCCAGGACGTCCCACCCCTCGGCGAGCGTCGTCCGGACGTCGTCCCCGAGCGCCCCGGGATGCTTGTCGCCGATCAGCGCCGAGTAGGCGTCGTTGTAGAGCTGGGTGAACTGCTCCCCCCAGAGCAGCAGCATGGGGTACCGAGAGGAGAGGACGATGCGTACGGCCGCGCGCAGGCTCTGCGGCCAGGCCTCGACCGGGCCGAGCGGGGTCGCCGACCAGTCGAGCCGGGCCATCAGCCGGCCGGTGGCGCTGCCGACGTCGAACAGTTCCTCGTTGAGGTTGGTCACCCGGGGCCACACCTCATCGTCGACCTCGCGCTTCGACACATTCCCGCATCCGGGCCGCGCCTGACGGGGAGGCGGCGCGAACCAGGTCCGCCGGGACGCCCCGGGGACCGGCGGCCGGGACGCGCGACACGTCGGACGTGATGTTGGTGGTCATGCCGGGTCCTCCGCAACCCGCCGGACGCCGCCGGCAGTCGCAGCGGAATCCGTCGAGGCAGAGACTAGACCATAAGGACCCCGGAGTACCAGCCGAACGGCCGATGCCCCGGCTCCGATCGGGTGAACCCGGACACCAGCGTCGGCGACACGACCGGGTTGATTGCGGGGAAGGAGCGTCTGCCGCCCCTCGGGTTTTCGCACCATGGGGAGCGAGACCGATCGCGACAGGAAGAAGGGTGACCGACATGAAGCGTCGACGCAGCAGGAAGGGACCGCTGTTGCAGGCGGCGGTGATCTCGCTGGCCGCGGCGGCGGCGGCAGGCGCCGTCGTACGAGCGCGCCGACGCATGATCGGCGAGGCCCCGTCCGGCGGTCAGACCGGCCAGGGTGACGGCGTCCTCGCCGCGGTCGGGGCGGACACCGCTCCCCGCACCGATGCCCCGACCGCCCCGGATCGGATCTCGCGCAAGATCACGTCCGCCTCGCGGTAGTCGTCGCGCCGGACCTGAGCGCCGTCCTGCCTACGCCGGGCCGGCCGCCGGTCGGATGACGGTGAACACCGCGCCGGTCGGGTCGGCGAGCGCGGCGACCCGACCGGTGGCCACGTCCCGCGGCGGGACCAGCAGCCGTCCGCCGTGCCGCTGCGCCTGCTCGGCCGCACCGTCCGGGTCGGCCACCGCGAAGTAGACCAGCCAACCGGTGGGCAGCAGGGTGTCCAGCGGCGCCGGCAGCGCCAGCCGGCCGGCGACCGGGCGGCCGCCGGAGATCAGCAGGGCGTACGAGTCGTCGGGCGCGCCGGGCGGCACGGTGGCCCGCAGCGCCAGGGTGTCGGCGTAGAACCGCTCGACGTCGCCGGGGACGGTCGTCATGTACTCGTACCAGCAGGGACGTCCCGGCCCCGGCACGCCGACCGGCGACCCGACGCGGACCCGGAAGGCCCCGCCGAACGGGTCGTGAATGTCGTCCCCGTCGACGCGCGCGCCACCCCTGGCGGCCGCGTCGCGGACGACGTCGGCGTCGTCGACGGCGAAGGTGGTCCACCAGCGCGCCGGCCCGTCGCCGACGCGCAGCTCGGCGGCCGGCTGGCCGCCGGCTAGCGCGGCGGTCCCGTCGGCCGAGTCGGTGTACGTCCAGCCGAGCAGGTCGGCGTAGAAGGCGCGGGCGGCGTCGACGTCGGCCGTGACGAGCGTGACGCTGTCGGGCACCGCCGGCGAGGGGGATGCGTTCACCTGGGTCTCCAAGGGGTCAGCGGTCGGGGTGTCCGGCCGCGGCGGCGGAGGGGTGCCGCTCGTGGCGGAACCGGTCGAGGAGGATGTCCAGCGGGACGGGGCGACCCAGGTGGTAGCCCTGGCCCGCGTCGACGCCGAGCCGACGAAGGGCGGGCACCAGCGCGCCGTGCTCGACCGACTCGGCCACCGTGCGCATGCCCAGCCCGTGCGCGGCGCGCACCACGGCGTCGATGAGCACCGGGTCGGCGCCGCCGCGGTCGGCGTGCCGGACGAAGTCCCGGCGATCTTGACGGTGCTGAACGGCAGGTGCTTGAGGTACGCGAACGAGCCGAATCCGGCGCCGAAGTCGTCCAGGCTCAGCCGGCAACCCGCGTCGCGCAGCGTGCCGGCGAGATGGCGCACCGCCGCCACGTTGGTGATCGCCGCGGTCTCGGTGACCTCCAGGCCCAGCCGGCAGGCGTCCACATCGGCCGCCCGCAGCCGGCCCACCACCCAGTCGCCGAACCCGGGCGACTCCAGGGACCGGGCGGAGATGTTGACGTCCAGCCGCATCCCGGCGGCGCAGGCCGACGGTTCGGCGAGCGCCGACGTGGCGGTGGCGACCACCCACCGGTCGAGTTCGGCGATGAGGTCGTCGCGTTCCACGGTGGGCAGGAAGTCGGCCGGCGACAGCGGTGGCTGCCGGCCGTCACGCAGCCGGATGAGCAGTTCGTGGCTGACCACCTCACCGGTCAGCAGGTCGACGATCGGCTGGGCGTCGAGGTGCATCCGGCGCTCGTCGAGCGCGTTGCGGACCCGGGTCACCACGTTGACCCGCTGCACCGCGTGCCGGTACTGCTCGGGCAGGTAGAGCCGGGCCCGGTTGCGGCCGGCGTCCTTGGCCTCGTACAGCGCCAGGTCGGCGTGGGCGAGCACCGCGTCGCGGGTGTCGCCGGCTTCCACGGAGGCGGCCCCGATGCTCAGGGTGAGCCGCAACCCGGCGCCGGCCAACGGCACCGGCGTCTGCACCACGGCGTTGCAGAGGCTCTCGGCGACGGCGAGCGCGTCGGCCGCCGACGTGTCGGGCAGCACCACCGCGAACTCGTCGCCGCCCAGCCGGCCCAGCACGGTGTCGGGTGGGAGGTGGCGGACGAGCAGTCGCGCCAGCACGCGCAACACGTCGTCGCCCACGGCGTGCCCGTGCACGTCGTTGATGTCCTTGAAGTTGTCGATGTCGATCAGCAGCAGCGCGCCGGACGGCTCGCCGCCGGCGAACAGGTCGGCGAGGCGCGCCAGCAGGGCCCGTCGATTGGGCAGTTCGGTGAGGGGATCACGCTCCGCCAACCGGGTCAGCTCGTCCTGGACCCGGCGCACCTCGGTGATGTCGTGGGCGGTGCCCAGCACGCGTACCGGGGCGCCGGAGGCGTCGACGAAGACCTCCCCGTAGCACTCGAAGACCCGCAGCGTGATGCGGTCGGCGAGATACATGCGGTGGGTGTAGGCGAAGGGAGCGCCGGTACGCAGCGCCGTCTCCAGGGGTCCGCTCGATCAGGCCGACGTCGTCGGGGTGCAGCAGTTGCCGGTACGACGGGTAGTCCAACGCGGTGCCCGGCGGGAAGCCGAACATCTGCAACAGCATGTCGGACCAGATCACCGTGTCGGACGGCACGTCCCACTCCCAGGTGCCCACCTTGGCGAGCTGCTCGATGTGGGCCAGCCGCCACCGGTAGCTGCGCCCCCACTCGCGCTCCCGGCGCTCGACGCTGACGTCGCGCACCTCGTACAGGTGCACGGGCTGCCCGTCCTGGTCCATGGCATGGCAACGCACCTGCAACCAGCGGGGCGCGCCGTCGGCATCCGGCCAGGGGACCTCGACGGCCGACCCGTCGGGTTCGACCCGCGCCCGCGCCAGCTCCTCCGGCCCGACCCGTAACCGTCGGGCGGCCGCGTTGGACCACAGGCAGCGGCCGTCGGGATCGAGCACGGTCATGGCGGTGGAGGTGACCTCGGCCGCGAGGGCCGGCACGGGTCTCACCTGATCGGCACCCCATTCCCTTTACCGTCAAGGCGTACGCCGCGGGCTCCACGTAGGACCCATCGATCACGATGGGTAGCCTACCCATGTGGACGGCCCACCGCTCGCCCCGCTCGGGCGGCGGACCGAAACGTCGCGGACGTCGATGCCGGCGCGGGCGTCGGCTACCGAGGTGGCGGGCCGCTTCACCCTGTGCGACGTAGGATCGTCTCCTACCCGCGTCATGCCACGGCATGACCTGTGTGGGGCGAGCTCAGATTCATGCCGACGAGCGAGTTGTCCAGGGGGTTGCGGTGACCGCAGGCAATACCGAGGTCAAGGGCGACGAGCCCTACGACCACGACTACGACGAGCTCTACCGCGACACCGCCGACTCGGGCGGGCCGCCCTGGGAGATCCGCGGTCCGCAGCCGGCACTCGCCGAAGTGCTCGACGACGGGGTGCGAGGCCCTAAGGTGCTCGACGTCGGCTGTGGCACAGGCGACCTCGCGGTAGCCCTCGCCCGCCGCGGCTACGAGGTGACGGCGGTCGACATCTCGCGCGTAGCGATCGACATGGCCCGCGCCAAGGCCGCCGGCGAGGGCCTGACCGTGCACTTCGAGGTCCAGGACGCCACGGCCCTGTCGTTGCCGTCGGCGCCGTTCGACTCGGTGTTCGACTCCGGCCTGCTGCACAGCCTCCACCGCCGCAGCGGCGACGAGATGGACCGATATCTCGCGCTACTGCCGGGCCTCGCCGCGCCGGGCGCGACCGTCTTCGTACTGGCGGTGTCCTGGACGGCGGGGCACGGCTGGGGCGTGACCGAGGAGCTGCTGCGGGCCAGCTTCGCCGAGCCGGAGTGGGTCGACACGGAGGTCGAGGAGATCGACGTGGCCGCGGAGACAGACGGCCGGAAGCTCTCGCTCCCCGGTTTCCTGCTCCGCACGGTCCGTGCATTCGCACCGGATCCGCATGCATAAAAACAGTAGGCCCACCCCTGATGGGGTGGGCCTACTGGAATGGTTGTCCGGCGGCGTCCTACTCTCCCACACCCTCCCGAGTGCAGTACCATCGGCGCTGGAGGGC